>JBAVQZ010000384.1:0-3779 GCA_049694515.1 Paracoccaceae bacterium
GCGTCGGGGCGCAGCACACCGGTGATCTGCGCGATCAGGGTGGATTTGCCCGCCCCGTTCGGCCCGATCAGGGCGTGGATCTCGCCCGCGCGCAGGTCGAGCGTGACACCATCCGTCGCCTTCAGCGCGCCGAAGCTCTTGCGCAGGTCGCGGATTTCCAGGATCGGCTCAGCCATCGCGCGCCTCGCGACTCAGCACCCCGATCAGGCCACCGCGCGCGAACAGCACCACGCCCAGCAACAGAAGGCCCAACAGCATCTGCCAGTATTCGCTGACCCCGCCCAGCAGATGCTCCAGCAGGATGTAAAGCGCGGCGCCCGCCACCGGGCCGAACAGCCGCCCCACCCCGCCGAGAATGACGAAGATCATGATCTCGCCCGACATGCGCCAGTCCAGCATCGCGGGGCTCACGAAGCGGTTCAGATCGGCGTAGAGCGCGCCTGCCAGCCCGGTCATCATCCCCGAGATCACGAAGGCCGTCAGGCGGAGGCCGAACGGCCGGATGCCAAGGCTGATCACCCGCTCGGCGTTCTGTCGCGCGCCCTGCAGCGCCAATCCGAAGCGCGAGCGCGCGATCATCGCCGACAGCGCCAGCGCCAGCGCCAGAAGCGCAGCGCAGATCGCGAAGAACTGGATCGGGTCGAAGGTGTTGGCGCCCGGAAACTTGTTGCGGACATAGAAGGACAGACCGTCCTCGCCGCCATAGGCGGGCCAGGAGATCGCGAAATAGAACAGCATCTGCGCGAAGGCCAGCGTCACCATGATGAAATAGACGCCCGAGGTGCGCAGACTCAGCGCGCCGATCACCAGCGCGGCCAGTCCGCTCACCGCCATCGCCACGGGCCAAATTGCCAGCATCTGCGTGGTGCCCGGGATCGCCACCGGCCAGGTGGCGACCGGCATGTAATTCGCCGCCGACCAGGACAGGATTCCGGTCACATAGCCGCCCAAGCCGAAGAACGCGGCATGGCCGAAAGAGATCATGCCGCCCACCCCCAGCGCCAGGTTCAGCCCGACACCGGCCAGCGCGAAGATCGCCACCTTCGTCGCCAGCGTGATGATAAAGGGATCGCCCAGCCACTGCGCGGCCAGGACAACGCCGATCAGCCCGCCGAACAGCGCGATATTGATCCAGCGCTCCGCGATCATGCGCGCCCGCCGAACAGGCCGCGTGGCCGGATCACCAGCACCAGCGCCATCAGGATGTAGATCAGCATCGAGGCCAGCGCCGAGCCCACCGCGGTGGCGTCCGACGCGGCCATGACATGCCCGAACGCAGCCGGCAAAAGGAACTTGCCCAGCGTGTCGGTCATCCCCACCAGCAGCGCACCCACCAGCGCGCCGCGGATCGAGCCGATGCCGCCGATCACGATCACCACGAAGGCCAGGATCAGCACCGGCTCGCCCATACCGACCTGGACCGACTGGATTGTTCCGACCAGCGCACCGGCCAGCCCCGCCAGCGCCGCGCCCAGGGCGAAGACGATCGTGTAAAGCCGGGTGATGTCCACGCCCAGCGCGGCGATCATCTCGCGGTCGCTCTCGCCCGCGCGGATGCGAATGCCCAGCCTCGTGCGGCCGATCAGCCAGAACAGCCCCAGCGCCACCAGACCGCCCGCCACGATGATCGCCAGCCGGTAGAGCGGATATTCCACGCCCCCGGGCAGCATCACCGCCCCGGAAAGCGCCTGCGGCACTGTCAGGAATAGCGGGAACGACCCGAAGAGCCACCGCGTGCCCTCGGAAAATACAAGGATCAGCGCGAATGTCGCCAGCACCTGATCAAGATGGTCGCGCGCGTAGAGCCGGCGGATCACGACCACCTCGACGATGGCCCCGGCGGCGGCAGCCGCCGCTAGACTGGCCGCCAGCCCCAGCCAGAAAGAGCCCGTCCAGCCCGCCACGGCGGCGCAGGCGAAGGCCCCCACCATGTAGAGCGAGCCATGCGCCAGGTTGATCAGCCCCATCACGCCGAAGACCAGAGTCAGCCCGGCGGCCATGAGAAACAGCATCATCCCGTATTGCAGGCCGTTGAGGGCCTGCTCGATGAGCAGCGTCGCGGTCAAGGGAAACTCCCGGTCAGGGCGGGGCGGGGCGCGGCGGCCCCGCCCGCTTGTGCAGGATCACATCTTGCACTGATCGACATAGGCGTTGGAACGGTCCTCCATCGCGGTGCCGACGATCTTGTTGGTATAGATATCGCCCTCTTTCACCACCTCGCGGACATAGATGTCCTGGATCGGGTGCTGGTTCGTCGCGAAGGAGAACTTGCCCCGGACCGAGGCGAAATCGGCCTGCCGCAGCGCCGCCTCGAACGCTTCCTTGTCCGAGATGTCGGCCTTTGCCATGGCAGAGAGCAACAGGTTCGCCGTGTCGTAGCCCTGCGCGGCGTAGAGCGACGGCAGGCGGCCGTATTCCTCCTGGAAGGAGGCGACGAAATCCTTGTTTGCGGCATTGTCCAGATCCTTGGACCATTGCGAGGTGTTCTTCACTCCCAGCGCGGCCTCGCCCACGGCCTGCAAGATGCCCTGGTCAAAGGAAAATGCCGGGCCGATCAGCGGAATATCCACGCCCGAGCCCGCGTATTGCTTCATGAACGAGATCCCCATGCCGCCGGGCAGGAAGAAGAACACGCTGTCCGCCCCGCTGGCGCGGATCTGCGCGATCTCGCCGGCATAGTCGGTCTGGCCCAGCTGGGTATAGACCTCTCCGGCCAGCTTGCCTTCGTAGAACCGTTTGAACCCGTTCAGCGAATCCTTCCCGGCCGGGTAGTTCGGCGCAAGGATGAAAGTGTTCTGATAGCCCGCCGAGGTGGCATAGGCGCCCGCCGCCTCGTGCAGGTTGTCGTTCTGGTAGGAGACCGAGAAATAGGCCGGATCGCACCCCGCCCCGGCCAGTTGCGAGGGCGCCGCGTTGGTGGACAGATAGATCTTGCCCTGCGCCGTGGCCGAGGGCACCACGGCCATCGCCAGGTTCGACCACACGATGCCGGTCAGCACGTCCACCTGGTCGGACTGGATCATCTTGTCCGACAGCTGCACCGCCACGTCGGGCTTGCGCTGATCATCCTCGACGATGACCTCCAGATCCGGGTTGCCGGATTTCTTGACCGCCAGCATGAAGCCGTCGCGGGTGTCGATCCCCAGGCTGGCGCCGCCGCCCGAAAGCGTGGTGATCATCCCCACCTTCACCGGCTCGGCCCCCGCCGCGCCCGCCAGTCCAAGCGCCAGCGCCGAGGCGGCCAGCCCGGCGATCACTGAATTGCGAAATGCCATGTTGTTTTCTCCCTGTTGTCCTTGCTGGTCGCAGATTGCGGTTTTCCGTGGCGTTTCCGCAAGTCAAAGGTTGCGCCAGACCCGTCCGATCCTTGTGATTCCCGCCGGCGGCGCAACCGTAATCGTTCCCGCAGCACCCCGGAGGTTGAAGCACGGGGCGGTCCGTGGTTCATTTCGGCCCATGGAAAGCGCGCAATTCATCGTCGAAGAGCTGGGCCTCGCCCCGCATCCCGAGGGCGGCTGGTATCGCGAGACCTGGGTGGCCGACGCGGCCAATGGCGCGCGGCCGTCGGGCACGGCGATCTATTACCTGCTGGACGCGGGCCAGCGCAGCCACTGGCACCGCGTGGACGCCGCCGAGATCTGGCATTTCCACGCCGGCGCACCGCTCGTGCTGTCCATCGCCGCGACGTCCGGGGGCCCGGCCGAGGACATCACGCTTGGCCCCGATCCGCTGTCCGGCCAGGCGCCGCAGGGGATCGTGCCCAAGGATCACTGGCAGGC
>JBAVQZ010000385.1:0-2473 GCA_049694515.1 Paracoccaceae bacterium
GATAAATTCAACACGGCCTATTTCGCGCAGTTCGACTGGCTGGATGATCCGCAGCTCTCCTGGGGAAACTCGGAAAAGAACGCTCGCCTGCACGACATCTGCGCGGCCGCCAAGGAGGAAGGCGTGATCGTCTACACGATCGGTTTCGAGGTCGACGGTCATGCCGATTCGGTGATGAGCGACTGCGCCAGCACGCCGGGGCATTATTTCGCCGCCGACGGCACCAACCTGGCCGAGACCTTCGGGGTGATCGCCAGTTCGATCAACCAGCTGCGGCTGACCCAGTGACGGGTGAAACCCGCGATGCACCCGCCTGCGGGTGCATCGCCTGCCCGGCCGGGTCTCCGCGATAAGGAATTTGCCGACATCGATCCCAACCAAGGACGCCAGAAGAACGCCCAGGGTCGAGGGCGGAATGATCATGGCAAGACCCCCCGGTGCCGTGGATCGGCCCCAACGATATCTTCTGGTGATAGCCGCGGCGCTGCATCTCGGGCACCATGAGCGACCCGAGCGTCGCGGTATTCGCCATGCTGGACCCCGTCAGCGTCGAGAACGCAGTGCCGCCCGCCACGGTGGAGCTATGCCCGAAAGTTGACGGGGCGGTAAAAAGTCGATTCATTTCGCGCGCCTGGCCGGGTAGACTTGGGCATGATTACTTTGCGTGACCGGCGGACCGGGGATTTGTTTGATCGCTGGTCGGAATTGGGTGAGAAGCGGCGCCGGCTTCTGGATCGTTCCTGGGCTGAGGTGTTTCGCAACCATCTTCTTGACGACCTCCCGATCGATGAATTGTTGCCGCATTTCGATGAGCGAATGGGGCGACCATCGAAGGACCTGCACATCGTCATCGGCGTTCTGCTTCTGCAGCAACTTCACGACCTGAGCGATGCAGCCACGGTCGAAGCGTTGGCTTTCAATATGGCCTGGCACCACGCGCTGGATGTGCGGTCTGAGGCGGACTGCTATTTCTGCGAGAAAACCTTGCGGAATTATCGACGTCTTTTCATTGCGCAAGAGCTCGACGAGGTTCTCTTTCGCCGCCTGACTGATCGCTTGGTGCGTGCCTTTGCCGTGGACACCAGCCGCCAACGCATGGACTCTACCGCGCTGCGCTCGGCCATGCGCAGCCTGACGCGGCTGGGAATTGTCGTAGAGACGATTTCGAAGTTTGCGCGTGAGCTTGAGCGATTTCACCCCGAGCTGCACGTGCTGATCGATGGCGACCTGATCCGGCGATATGTTGATCGAGAAGGCGCCGGCTGCTTCGCAAATACGGCGCCGAGCGCGTCCAGGCGCAGGCTTGACGAGGCCGGGCGCGATCTACTGCACCTCGTGGTGAAGTTCAGCAATACGCAGGCTGCCGGGTTGCCCGGATATGCGTTGCTGGACCAGGTCCTGCACGAGCAGTTCGAGGTCACCGAAGGCGGGGACGACGAGACGCCATCAGCCCTCGCCACTCCGCGCAAACCTGTGGACATGCCCTGCGATGGCGTCAGCAACCCTGCCGATCCGGACGCCAGCTACAATGCCCACCGAGGGCTGGGCTATATGGCGCAGATCGTCGAAACCTATGCCGAAGATGATGGACCCGCGGATGGACCGCCCCCCGGGTCGCCCGACCTGATCACCCATGTGGCAATTCATAAGATGACGGTCCATGACGGACATCGATTGCCGGGCGCACTGGAGGATCTTGCCGACCGGTCGCTCACGCCAAAGGTGCTGCTGGCCGATTCACATTATGGGTCGGCTGAAAACATGGCGCTGGCCCAGGAATTCAGCCTTGATCTGACGGCTCCGGCACGAACGGCCAAAGGCGGCTCTTCAGGGCGCCAGACCCTGGAGGCTTTCAGCCTTGATGAGGCCGGTCGGGTGCTGGCGTGTCCAAACGGTGTCGCACCGGTCTCGACCTCTGCGTCGAACTCAAAACTGCAGGCGCGTTTCGATCTCGCCGTATGCAGGGAGTGCCCGGACAGGACGCGTTGCCCGGTGCAGGCCAACAAACAACGTGGGCAAATCGCTCGCTTCCAATACACGCCTGCCCGGGCAGAGAACCGGAAGCGACGACTCCACGAGAGCAGCGATGCATTTCGCGAGACCTACCGTTGGCGCGCCGGGATCGAAGCGACGATGTCACGACTGAAGCATCAGATGAAGCTCGCGAACCTGCGCATCCGTGGCATGCCAGCCATGCGCTATACGGTCAATCTGCGTGCCCTCGGCCTGAATATCCGCAGATGCGCAGCGGTTCAGGCGTGAAACCGAGCCTCTCGCCCTGACGCCCGGCGCTGGAATGAGACCAAGACGCAGTGTCGGACCGCGAAGCCTGAAAAACCAGCACTCTCAACGCTCTGCTGGCTACTTTTTACCGCCCCGTCGAAAGTTGGTGATGGCCCCTGAGGGGCGGCATATCATGGCGGTGTTCAAGACGCCGTCAATTCTCTGGAGAGAAAGGGATATGCCACATGAC
>JBAVQZ010000386.1:0-3136 GCA_049694515.1 Paracoccaceae bacterium
GCCCGCCGGGGCCCGCGCCGATGATGCCGACGCTCTCGCCGCGCTCCTGGTGCGGCTGGATCGGCTTGACCCAGCCCTTTTCCCAGGCGGTGTCGGTGATGTACTTCTCGACCGCGCCGATGGTGACAGTGCCGTGGCCGGCCTGTTCGATCACGCAATTGCCTTCGCACAGCCGGTCCTGCGGGCAGATGCGGCCGCAGATCTCGGGGAAGGTGTTGGTGGCCTGGCTCAGCTCATAGGCCTCCTCCAGCCGCCCTTCGGCCGTGAGGCGCAGCCAGTCGGGGATATTGTTGTGCAGCGGGCAATGCGTCTGGCAATAGGGCACGCCGCACTGGCTGCACCGGCTGGCCTGCTGCTTGGCTTTCTCGTCTATGTATTCGGCATAGATCTCATGGAAATCATGCGACCGCAGATCGGGAGGACGCTTTTCCGGCGTCTCCTTTTGAATGTCCACGAACTGAAGCATGGCTTGCTTCGTCATTGCGAATGTCTCCCGATTTCCGTCAGTGCCAGAGTAATACGGGCTGACGCGGGAAAATAAAAGGCAGCCTTGCTTACCTATTTTAAATAAATCTGCCGGTGAACCAGAAAATTCACGGTTCGGGATTAAAAAGTAGGTAATTATTACTTACCTTTTGACGATCATGTCAGCCAAAGACCGACAAGTGCGGCCGTTCCGACGATGATTCGCCACCATCCGAACAGGGAATAGCCGTGGCGGGTAACATAACCCAAAAGCCACCGAACGACGAGTACGGCGGTGATGAAGGCCGCGACGAAGCCGATAACGATCTCGTTCACCGCGCTGGCATCCAGCACATCGCGGTTCTTGTAGAGATCATAGGCGAACGCTCCGGCCATGGTGGGCATCGACAGGAAGAACGAGAATTCCGCCGCGGAACGCTTGTCCGCCCCAAGCAGCAGCGCCCCCACGATGGTCGAGCCCGAGCGCGACACGCCGGGGATCATCGCGAGGCACTGGATGAACCCGATCGCCAGCGACATGCCAAGCGGGAACTCTGTCGCGTCATGATGCCGCGGCTCCAGCCTAAGTCGATCGACGCCGACAAGAACCACGCCGCCCAGGATCAGCATTATGGCGATCAGTATCGGCGTTTCGAACAGGACGTTCTTTATGAAGTCATGCGCCAGAACGCCGATGAACACCGCCGGCAGGAAGGCAATGGTGACCGACGCGATGAAGCGGCGCGACTGCGCGTCATGCGGGGCCGTGCTGAACACCTGCCAAAGCTTCTGGGCATAGACGAAGACGATGGCCAGCACCGCACCCAGCTGGATCACCACCTCGAAGGTCTTTCCGGCCGAATGGAATCCCAGGAAATGCCCCGCCAACAGCAGGTGGCCCGTGGAGGATACGGGAATGAACTCCGTCAGCCCCTCGATCAGTCCTAAAGCGAGGGAGACGAGCGTCGTGTGATCTGTCATGTGCGACCCTTGGCGGTTGGAAACGGCTCAGATCTTGCGAAGGTTCCTGGCCGAGTCCTTTATCGCGTCGTATTGGCCGGACGGCCGGAAGCGATAGAGGTATTCCGGAAGAACCGCCTCTGCAGGGGTGGGGGCGATTCCCAGTTCTGCAAATCCCTTTGCGCCCGCGTCCACCACATTGTCATGGCGCAGGTTTAGCACCTGGTCGTGTGTCAGCATCTTGTTGGTCAGAAGGCCGGCGGTGACGAACTGAACACCATCAAGCACATGGCCCATCAGCCCAGCGATGAAGAACGGCATGTTCACGATCAGACGGCGGCGATGGATGATCTTCAGCATCTGGCGCATCAGTTCGCGGAACGTCTCCACTTCGGGCCCGCCAAGCTCGTAGATCCCCGGCGCGGCCTCGCCCAGCGCACCCATGACCGCGGCTTGCGCCACATCGTCGACATAGACCGGCTGGAACTTCGTACTGGCGCCCACGACCGGCAGGATCGGCCCCCAGCGGGACATCGAGGCGAAACGGTTGAAGAACTGGTCTTCGGGGCCGAAGAGCACCGACGGGCGCAGGATCACCGCGTTCGGGAAATGCGCCAGAACGCTGTCTTCACCCATCGCTTTGGTTCGCGCATAAGCGCTTTCGGCCTCGGCATCCGCGCCGATGGCCGAGACATGCACCAGATGCCCGACGCCGGTTTCCGCAGCGATACGGGCGATCCTTTCGGCGCCCTCGTGCTGCACCGCGTCGAAGCTGTTCCTGCCGACTTCGTTGAGGATGCCGACGCAGTTGATCACTGCATCGGCGCCCTGCATCACGTCACGCACCGAGGCGTCGTCGCGGATATTGCAGAACACCGGCTCGACCTGTCCGACCACGCCATAGGGACGCACGAAGCCTGCCTGGTGCGGATGCCGAACGGCGACGCGGACGCGCCAGCCTTCCTGCGCCATTCGCCGTGCAACATAGCGTCCGACGAATCCCGAACCGCCATAGATGGTCACAAGCCTGGACATGCGATCGCCTCCGTGCCTTTGAGTCAGTTGTCTGAATAGCTTTCCGGCCGCCGCCGAACAAGCCGATATCGGATAAGTTGGGATTCTGCTGCGAACCCCGTTGACAGCATCCGCGACCGGTTATACATCGCGGCCTCACGACACCTGCCCAGGTGGCGGAATTGGTAGACGCGCTAGCTTCAGGTGCTAGTGTCCGTACGGACGTGGAGGTTCGAGTCCTCTCCTGGGCACCACAAAACCCATCATTTTTCCCGCTACAGTCAATAAAATAAGGGATATTGTGAGGTGAATCAATAGTAGCGCCTTCGGTGCTACACATTTTGCTCCCGATTTTGCTCCACACTGCGCCGACGACTTGTTCAGTCCATGTTTCTGCAGGAGCACGGCCCGTGAAAGCTTGGCAAAGGATATATATTCAAAATATTGGCCAGCTTCGAAAAACTCAGCCTCTTCGATCCTTCCTAATGAGAGCCGTGAGCTCGGATCATCCACCTTCCTCGCCGCAGGATACGGATCTAAGAAAGCTTCTTCGGATAAATGACCTATCCCCTGTTCATCGACGACGAGCGTGACCCACCGAACGGTGGTCGGCAGTGGCGGATTGCGCGGTGTCAGGCAGCCCAGCGGGAATCTTGCATTTGCAACGAAAAGCCATAACGGTCGGCTAACCGTCCGC
>JBAVQZ010000387.1:0-4395 GCA_049694515.1 Paracoccaceae bacterium
GTAGGCTCCAGCCCGCGCGGAACGCGGGAAAACAGCGCGACGCCGAGCTGCGCCTCAAGATCGTGGATATGACGGCCCAGCGTCGGCTGGCTGACCCGCGTCGCGCGCGCGGCGGCCGAAAGCGACCCGGCCTCGGCCACGGCGAGGAAGGATTGGACCAGCGTCCAGTCGAGAGATGCCAGGGATTTTTCCATTCATTTTTGAATATCACATCTTCATATTATGGCAATTCATAATTCATATCCGAATGGGTATCTCCCCGGCATCGGCAACGGCGAACAGCATCAAGGAGATCATCATGACCGGAACCGTTCTCATCCTCGGCGCCTCGGGGAACTTCGGGAAAAACGCGGCGCTGGCATTCGAAACAGCCGGCTGGACCGTGCGCAAATTCGACCGCAAGACCGGCGACATGCAGCGCGACGCGCAGGGCGCGGACGTCATCGTAAACGCGATGAACCCGCCGGCCTACCACGACTGGGAAACGCTGATCCCCGCCATCACGCGCGACGTCATCGCCGCGGCGAAGTCCAGCGGTGCAACCGTCATTGTCCCCGGCAATGTCTATGTCTACGGCAACCAGCTTGGCCCGTGGAGCGCCGACACCCCACACCGCCCCATCGCCCGCAAAGGGACAATCCGCTCGGAGATGGAGGCGACCTATCGGAAAACGGCGGCCGACGGTGTGCGCACGATCATCCTGCGCGGCGGCGATTTCATCGACCCCGACAGCCCCGGCGCGGTGCTTAACATGGTGGTTCTGAAAAGCCTTTCGAAGGGGAAGATCACGGCGATGGGTCATCCGGCCGCGCAGCGCGCCCATGCCTACCTGCCCGACATGGCGCGGGCCGCCGTGGCGCTGGCCGAAAAGCGGGACAGCCTTGCCTCGTTCGAGGATGTGCCCTTCCCCGGCCATGTTCTGAGCATCAACGGCCTGAAAGCGGGAATCGAGGCACAGACCGGGCGCCGCCTGCGGCTCGCGCGGTTTCCCTGGTGGGCGATGCGGCTGGCCGCCCCGGTGTGGGAACTGGCGCGGGAACTGGTCGAGATGCGTTATCTCTACGAAACGCCGCACGAGCTCTCGGGCGAGAAATTCGCGCGGCTGCTGCCCGGATTCCGGCACACGCCGCTGACCACGATCATCGCGCGGCAAGTCGCGGCGGGGGCGCCCGCAGCGTCAGGGAAGGTCGAGATCGACCCAGACAAGTCTGTGGCGTGAGGCCGTGGCAACGGTATCGGCGCCCACCCCTTTCGCTACATCCGGCGCGGGCCAGAGCACGCCCGCGCCGGCCACCCTAAGATCGGTCGAGGGCAGGACGTAATCCACCCGCAGGTTGCCCGGCCCGGTGTCGTCCCAATCCGCCGTGTCCAGAGCTGGATCGCCGTCCTGATCCGCGTTCACCCCTCCCGATCCGGCAAGCCGCGCGCCCGCGCTGCGCGGCATCGGATCCTGAAGCCGCGGGTCGGACAGAAGCGCCACGATCGCCCCGTGCCGGCCGTCCCCGTCCACCGGGTCAAGATTGGCGTCGCCCAGCACGACGAACCGCTCTGCCGGCGGGGGGGCGCCCGGTAACTCTCCATCCAGATAGAGCGGCCAGAGCCGCAACTCGTCGCAGTTGCGCAGCCCGTTCCGGTCCTCCGGCCCATCAAAGACCGGGGGCGCGGCGTGGAACGCCATCAGGTGCAGCAGGCTCTCGCCAACCCGCACCGGAACGTCCCAATGCGCCACCGACGACAGGCGCTGCACCTCGTAGAGCGCGGCGTCGGGGAACAGCCGGCCTTCGACCGTGGGCAGGATCGCCCCCGGCAGATCAGACCAGAGCAGGGCGGAAAAATCTCGCACCGTGCCCGCCTCGATCGGGTAACGTGACAGAAGCGCCATGCCGTCAGCGCCGGGAAACCGGCCAAAACCCTGCGCGTCGCCCGGGCCGGAAACCCGCCCGTCCCCGTCATGGTCCCGGCCGGTACGTACTCCCGCATTGGGCCGCGCGGCGAACCGGTAGGGGAAAGAGGCCCCTGCGCCCGCCAACGCCTCGGCCAGCGCGTCGAGCGCCGCGCCGGAATGATCGAAGTCGATTCCCTGAAGCAGCAGGATATCCGGCGTTGCGGCGGCGATCACGTTGACGACGGCCTGCACCTGCGGGTCACCGCCCGACCGGATGTCGCGCAGCAAAAGGCCCGGCCCGCGTCGGCCGAGTTCTGTATTGTAGGTCGCCACCCGCAGCGGATCGGCCGCACCCGGCGCGGCCAGCAGACAAGCGATCAGGCAGGCTGAAACACGGTATCGCCTTCGGGCAGCGCGCGGCGCCGCTGCTGGCGGATCAACTCGGTGATCCGGCGCAGGGCGATGCCGCGCATGAAAAGGCTGGCGGGAAGAATGGCCCATGCCGTCACCATCCAGATCAGGGTTTGCGGGGCGCCCAGCGTGATCGGTATGAACAGAAGCACCGACATCTTGACCATCGCCGGAATGAGGAACGGCAGCAAGAAGCCCAGCGCGATGTTGATCTGCGAAGAGCGGTCCAGACGCCCCAGAAGATCGCCGCCGGCCGTCGGATCGAAAGTCGGCAGGTTGACCCAGAAGTTGAAGGTGCCGTTGCCCAGCGGCCAACTCCGGACGCGTATGATGATGGAAAAGGCCGCCAGCGAGATGATCGACAACAGATAGGCCAGCCCGGCGGTCGAGCGCAGCAGCGCCGCCTTGTCCGGGTCGGCCCCGTCCGGCAGCATCAGAACGAAAAGGCGCACAGGGCTGTAAGGGAAATCGAGCACTTGGCCGATCAGCAGCCCCACGGCCTTGACGAACAGCGCGACGGGGCCCGGATCCGCCTCGCCGCGGCAGATGATGGTGACGGTGAGGACCGTCAGGAAGGTCGCGCCGAAGCGGATGCGGTTGAAGGGCGGTGCGTCGCGAAATTCGACCAGGCCGGGATAAGTGGCGGAATATTCGAACAGCGTCAGCGCGGCGGCGAAGATGGCGGCCAGAGCGACGATCTGGGTCGTGTCGGAATTGACAGGCGGCAACAGCAGCGAGGGTGTCGCGATCAGCAACACCACAAGAAATGCGCGCACCACGGCGCCTGTCACCCGAGCGATCACTGCCCCTGATCCTCAACCTGGACGAGCTTGATGCGTTGCCAAGCCCTTGTTCTGATTACCTTCCGCCGATTATGGCGGTTCGCCCCAATTTTGCCCAAGTTTTGCCCACTTTCAAATCATTCGGCAACCACTTGTTTAGATTAACGAATTCATTCTGGCTTTTTGATGGAGAAACTGTAGCGCGTTTGCATCATTTACGGACCAAAAAGGGGCCGCCCCACAGGGCGGCCCCAGATGTTGCGGTCGAAGTGCACTCAGACCCAAGGGCGCTCGAATTTGGCCTTTGCCTCGAAGCTGTCGATGGCAGCGGCCTTTTCAAGCGTCAGGCCGATATCGTCTATTCCGTTCAGAAGGCAATGCTTTCGGAACGGATCCACTTCGAAGGAGAACACCTCGCCGTCCGATGTGCTGACGGTTTGCGTCTCGAGGTCCACGGTCATCTTGGCGTTGGCGCCCTTCTCGGCGTCCTTCATCAGGATGTCGACCTGTTCCTGAGGCAGAACGATCGGCAGGATGCCGTTCTTGAAGCAGTTGTTGAAGAAGATGTCGGCGTAGCTGGGCGCGATGACGCAGCGGATGCCGAAATCCTTGATCGCCCAGGGCGCGTGTTCGCGCGACGATCCGCAGCCGAAATTCTCGCCCGCCACCAGAACCTCGGCATTACGATAAGCAGGCCGGTTCAGCACGAAATCGGGGATCTCGTTGCGATCGTCGTCATAGCGCATCTCGTCGAACAGGTTCACGCCGAGGCCAGAACGCTTGATCGTCTTCAGGAACTGTTTGGGGATGATCATGTCGGTGTCGACATTGACCATCGGCAAGGGCGCCGCGACGCCGGTGAGTTTGTCGAACTTTTCCATTTTCTTTATCCTCCATGGGCGCTCATCGGTCCCGCCGGTCCCTCTTCGCGAAGACAGCCGGCAGGCTGGATGAGCGGCGCCTTCACATCATCTCGCGCACATCGGTCAGGTGGCCGGTCACCGCGGCCGCCGCGGCCATCGCTGGCGACATCAGGTGAGTACGGCCGCCGCGGCCCTGGCGCCCCTCGAAGTTGCGGTTCGATGTGGCGGCGCAGCGTTCACCGGGGCTGAGCTGATCGGGGTTCATGGCCAGACACATCGAGCAGCCCGCCAGCCGCCATTCGAAGCCTGCATCGATGAAGATCTGCGCCAACCCCTCTTCCTCGGCCTGGGCGCGCACCAGCCCTGAGCCGGGCACGACCATGGCGCGCATCCCCTCCTTCACCCGTCTGCCCTTCAGGATCTCGGCAGCGGCGCGCAGATCCTCGATCCGGCC
>JBAVQZ010000388.1:0-5407 GCA_049694515.1 Paracoccaceae bacterium
CCTCGGTGCCGCAAGGTCGCTGGAACGCGAGCGGCGCAGGCAGACGGAAGGGCGCGTGCCGCTGCCGCACAGCTTCCTCTCGGTTGACGCCGCCGCGCGACGCAACGGGTTCAAGCAGGGCCACGGCGGCCGTTTGGCGGACTGCCGGCGGAATCTGCGTGATGCACAAGGCGATTTTGGTCTTGGCCTTGGATCAACGCCGTATTAGACACGGAAGCCGCTGGCCCGAGTGGCGGAACGGTAGACGCAGGGGATTCAAAATCCCCCGACCGCAAGGTCGTGTGAGTTCGAATCTCACCTCGGGCACCATTGATATCATTGAACACCCCGTCACCCTCCCTCTGTTTGAGGGGGAAGGATGTCGGATTACTGACACACGACTCACAAGGCCTGGTCCGGGTCAGGTTCCCATTCATGATCGGCGGCGGTCCAAGGCGGTACGGCTTGCTGCAATCGGCTCGCTTTTCGTCAGTGGATTGAGGTCGATTCCGTGGTCTGACCATTGTTGGCTTGCCTGAGCCGCGAAGGATTGGTTGATAGGCTGTGGGCATCTGCAAGCGCGCCGAGTGCGTGCTGCCGATGGCAATTGAGAAATCCGCGATGTGCGTTACCTTGACGCTCTCTACCGAATACGACCTTGTGTCAGGTCCAGCCGGCGGTGAGCTTGATCATCACTTCGACGGCGGCGCCATCATCCAGTCCATTGTCGACCGCCAGCGTGCGCCATGTGTCGAAGCCGAGCGCAACCGCGAGCGCAGCTTCGCGAACGGGGCGCTCAGGTGCAGGCGCGGACCACGCATCCGCCAGCACCTCCGCGGCGCGGCGCCAATGGGCGTGGTATGGCGCGACCACCGGATGGTCGCGCGCCTCTGCCAGAACGCAGCTCATCATCGTGCGTGTGGAACGATGATAGGAATAGGTTTCCCTCAGGCCCGTTCGCAGCCGCGCGGACGGGTCGGCGATGTCTTCCCATGCCTCGACGTCCGGTAGCGGGTTGTCCGTGAAGTATTGCGCGCTGCAGGCCTCGGTGAGTGTCAGTTCGTCCGGGAAATGCCGGTAGACGGTGACGCGCCCGACATTCGCCAGATCGGCAACATCACTCATCGAGGTGGCTTGGATGCCTTTTCTCTGATGCAGCGTGACGGCGGCATCGACGATCCGCTGACGGGTCTTCTGCTGCCGCTTGGCGCGACTCTTGAGTTGGTATTTCCGTGTCGCTTGTTTCATGAAACAGCCTGTATCATGAAGCTTGAAAAAGACCAAGTTCGGGTGTATGAAATCAATTCAGTAATTCCGCAAAAATGAACGTTGCGCCGACCCGCACTCGGCGCAAAGACCGGGATCGAATTCGATCTCTGGAATACTGCCGGCTGGGTCGCGGCCGGCGCACGCGTTCGGCGATCCGCATCTGTTGCAACGGGAGCGGTGCCGGGCGCGAGAGACCCGAGCGGCCACGCAAACAGGGAGAGCAACATGTCTGAAAATCGGATTGCAGAAAAATTTCGCGCCGTGCCACGCCTTGGAGCGACACTTCTGGGACTGGCCGCCATCGCCGCCCCGGCCTTGGCAGAGGTTCACCAGGGCGAGGCGGTCAAGCTTGGCAACGGCACCGCGCAGGTCCTTGTTGACACCGACGCGACCGGCCTGCCCACATCAATCTCCATCAGCATGACGGCGGAGGCGCTGGATGGTCTTCCGGCCGAGTTGAACAAGGCGTCCGCGGAGGGCTCGTGGGATTTCCCACTCCCGATGCCCGCGGGGGTCGAGACCGGCTACAAAGAGGTGGTGGTCGACTGGAACCCGCACGGACACCCGCCGCCGGATGTCTATACGGTGCCGCATTTCGACTTCCACTTCTACACCCTCATGCCCGATGATATTGCGGCGATAACCTTTTCCGGACCGGACGATCCGGCGGCCCAGGTGTTCGACAAGGATCTGATCCCTCCGGATTACCAGGTCATCCCCGATACCGCGATCAACATGATGGGGGTCCATGCCATCGACATGACAGCGCCGGAACTCCACGGCACGCCGTTCACGGCGACATTCATCTACGGCTATGACAAGGGGAAGCTGATCTTTGTCGAGCCGATGGTCACGCTGGCCTATCTGAAGACCGATCCGGATGCGACCCTGCCGGTGAAGACGCCCGCGCGTTACAGCTCTCCGGGCTACTACCCGACGAATTACAGCGTGCAATACGACGCTGGCAACAAACGCTATCTGATCGACCTTGGCGGGCTGAAGGCCTGGCAATAGGCCCCGCTTCATTCGCAAATGCCCGAGGTGAGTCGGCCGGCGCCATCACGGCGTCGGCCGTCTGCCGTCTGGGCGCGCGACATGCGATCGGTCTCGGGCGAAGGGCCGTCGCGGTTCCGGACATGTCAATTCCAGGTCCGCAAGACCTCGAGAGGCCGCCCCCATTCCCGAACACCCGCCGCCCCCCTCGTCAATCTCACGACGGAGTGATCTGATTCGGAACGATTAACCGGCTCTTTTGCCATGATTTGTCATCGGTAAAGACCTGAAGAGGCGATTGATGCCCAAGTGTGAACAAATCAGTTCCGTCATCTCGTCGCCACAATTTCTGCAAATTGCTGTCTTCGGCGCAGCACGGTGGCAATTCGAGATTGTAAACAAAGTTTCCCGCAACCTGTCTTTTCGGCAGGTCGAGGCAGAATGAAATCCCTGCATTTTATGAAAACGCTGTCAAAATCGGTTCGGCCTACAGAAACAATCGCCGGTCCCGACCCATGATCGAGAGCCGTCCGATTCGACGCCTTGCCCGCGTCAGCCGCCTGGCGCCGACCGCATTTACGCCTTGTTTTGGTCATTTTTGACTTTGAGCGCGCGCATCCCTGTAGCTACAAATGACGTGCCCGACTGGGGGGCGATGACTGAAGGCCACGGGGGCGGCCGCACAGGAATACGCATCAGAACGATGCAAGACGGGGCTTGTGCGCCAACGGTTTGCGAGGTTTCGCTGAGGTGCGCAATTGAGTCGCTGGGATTGCCGGACATCCGTCCGGTAAACGGGATGGTTTGCGCATCCCGCCACCGCGAAAGTCAGGTCCGTCCGTTCCGAGCCCTGTGCGACCGCCCGGTCTGCGGCATCACGCTCTGCGTGACGGTTGGGGGTGTGTTTTCTGGGGGAAGGGTTCGGCCCGCGCGGTCGGGTGCCCGTGCCGTAACGTGAAGGAACGATGGCAATGACCGACAAGCATTTTGACGAGGATTGCGACGACCCGAAACATGAGGGTGATGGCGTCGTGGACGGCACGGCAAGCAACGACAAGATCGACGTTGTCTATGCCGGCGACCCGCAGGGCGACCGCATCGACGCGAATGACGCGATCCTTCCGGGAGAGGCGCCTAACGACGACATCGTCGACGCCGGCGCCGGGAATGACACGGTCGATGCGGGCGCGGGCAACGACGAGATATATGGCGGTGCCGGGGACGACGTGCTGAACGGCCAGGCTGGGAACGACGTGATCTATGGCGACAGCAGCTATGACGGACCCCGCGACGATGACGGTGATCATCACGATCATCACTGGTCCTGGGACTGGCATGATGATGATTATGATGACGATGACGACGATGACTGCGGCGACGGCTCCGGCCCCGCGGCCGCGGGCAACGACACGCTGGACGGCGGATCGGGCGACGACGTGCTTTATGGCGAGGGGGGCGACGACGTCCTGATCGGCGGCAGCGGCACCAACACGCTGCATGGCGGCGGTGGCGACGACACCTTCGTCGGCGGCGACGGGGCGGACAGCTTCGACGGCGGCGCCGACCAGGACAACCTGGATTATTCCGGCTCGGACGAGGCGGTGCAGGTGAACCTGACCGACGGCACGCTCTCGGGCGGAGATGCCGGCAACGACACCATCCTCAGCGGCATCGACGGCGCGATCGGCTCGGAACATGACGATACGCTGGTGGGCTTCGACCAGCAGGGGACGAACCCCGACGACGTTTTCACGAACGAGTTCTACGGCGAAGGCGGCGACGACTATATCGACGGGCGCGGCGGCGACGACATCCTGGATGGCGGCGCCGGGAACGATACCATCATCGGCGGTTCGGGTGCCGACACAATGACCGGCGGCGATGACCGCGACACCTTCCTGGGCGGCAATGCCGGGGACAATGTGGACGGCGGAGCCGGCGGCGACGATTTCGACACGCTCGACCTGACCGGCGCGGCGCCGGATGGGGGCAGCCTGAATGTCAACATCACCGGTCCGGACAGCGACGGCAACGGCTATGACGGCGACGTCACCTTTTACGATTCGCATGGTGACGAGACCGGGACCCTGCATTTCGAGAATATCGAGGATATCGTGCCCTGCTTCACCCCCGGCACCACCATCGCGACGCCCAAGGGCGAGCGGCTGGTCGAGGAGCTGATGGTCGGCGACCGGATCATCACCCGCGACAATGGCATCCAGGAAATTCGCTGGATCGGCAGCAAGACGCTGAATGGCCGCGACCTGACGCTGGCGCATCACCTGAAGCCGGTGCTGATCCGTGCCGGCGCGCTTGGCAACGGTTTGCCCGAGCGGGACATGGTCGTCAGCCCGAACCACCGGGTGCTGGTCGCGAACGACCGGACGGCGCTCTATTTCGAGGAGCACGAGGTGCTGGTCGCGGCCAAGCACCTGATCAACAACCGGGGCGTCGAGGTGCTCGACACGCTGCGGACGACCTATGTGCATTTCATGTTCGACCGGCATGAGGTGGTGCTGTCGAACGGTTCATGGACCGAAAGCTTCCAGCCTGGCGACTACACGCTCAACGGCATGGGCAACGCGCAGCGGACCGAGATCTTCGATCTGTTCCCGGAACTGACGACCGATGCGGGGCTCGAAGGCTATCAGGCCGCGCGCAAGACGCTGAAGAGGCATGAAGCCCGGCTTTTGGCCGACTGAGAGATGTGCAGCGGGGCCGTGGGGCGGGCCCGCATTCGTTCCGGCGCGGCGTTGGGGGACGCTGCGCCGGAAATCCCGTGCTACGCCTTGTCGCCGGTTTTTTCGCGCCATTCGGCCCACGCCTCGGGCGTGTCCAGGTCGGTCAGCGCGTGCCGGTCCGGGAGGGGGACAGGGCGTAGCACGGACCGGTTTTCGGCCAGGATCTCCCGCGCGCCTCTGTCGCCGGTGACGCGCGACAGCGCGGGAAACAACCGGCGCGGAAACAGGACCGGGTGGCCCGACGTGCCGTCCGCCGCCGCGCCGCGCAGGATCGGCACGTCAGGAGAGATTTCGAACGCATTGATAACGCGCCAAAAATCGGCCGTCGTCAATTCTGGCATGTCGGCCAGAACCACCATCATCGCCTTGGCATTGGCGGGCATCGCCGCCACGCCCGCGCGCAGCGAGGCCGCCATCCCTTCGGC
>JBAVQZ010000389.1:0-11012 GCA_049694515.1 Paracoccaceae bacterium
GTCACCATCATGTCGGGCGTCGGAATGTCGGGCGAGGTGTGGATGAAAGTGTTGGAATAGTTGCCGTTATCCGCGAACGGCCCGGTGCGGAACAGCAGGTAGCGCAGAAGCTGCCAGCCGCCCAGCAACTTGTTGTTGTACATGTCGTTGACCGTCGATTTCTTCGTCGAACGGTATTCCGCGCCGATGCCGAAATGGTCCTGCAGGTTTTGCCCGACGCCGGGCAACTCGTGCACCACTTCAACCCCGTGCATTTTCAACAGTTCGCCTGGCCCGATTCCCGAGATCTGCAGCAATTGGGGTGAGTTGAAGACACCGCCGCAAAGCACCACCTCGGCGCTGGCCCTCGCGCTGTGGCGACCCGAGGGATCGGTCCAGGTCACGCCGGTGGCGCGGCCGTCCGCAACCTCTATCCGCTCTACCATTGCGTGGCGCGCGATATGGATGTTCTTCATCGGCGCGCCGCGCAGATATCCCGAGGCGGTGCTCCATCGCCGCGCGTTCTTTGTCGTCGTCTGGACATAGCCGGTGCCAAGCTGCGCGGCGCCGTTGAAATCGTCGTTTCTCGGCGCGCCCAGCTTTTCCGACGCGGCGTGGAACGCCTCGCCCAACTCGTGCTTCGACGGCAGGTCCGAGACAGAGACAGGCCCGCCGCTGCCGTGGAACTGGTCTTCGCCGCGTTCTTGATCCTCGGATTTCTTGAAATAGGGCAAGACCTCGTTCCAGGACCAGCCCTCGCAGCCGGCATCGGCCCAGCCGTCGAAATCCTCGGGCTGGCCGCGCATGTAGATCATGCCGTTGATCGCACCGCTACCGCCCATCACCTTGCCGCGCGGCTGGAACAGGCGGCGACCATTCAGGTTGGGCTCGGGCTCGCTGGTGTAGCACCAGTTAACCGAGGGGTTGGAGTAGAGGCGCGCGTAACCCAGCGGGATGTGGATCCAGGGATTGCTGTCACGCCCGCCGGCCTCAAGCAGAAGCACCTTGCGGCCGGCCTCTCCCAACCGTCCGGCCACCACGCATCCGGCCGAGCCGGCGCCGATGACCACATAGTCGTAACTGTCGCCGCTCATGCACTCCTCCCGAGCTTTTCGCGTCATCCCGGCCGGCGTTGTCCGGATCGGATTTTTCCTGACCGGCAAGGAATTCTTGCTTCGTGGCCGTTGTTTCCATGTATTATTTCATGCGGACAGGCGGTGAAGAACGCCGGAAATGTCAGGATTGGACAAATGCCGATTGGCGGTTCCGCGCGACAAGCGTAAGACTTGGCGAAACAGGTCGCGCACGGAGGAGGGCCATGACGCGCGAGGAGTTGATCCGCATCCTGACCTTCGTGGACAAGATGCGCACGATATCCGAGAAACGAACGTCGCTTTCCGCGACCGATGCGCGCTGGAACATCATTTCCTACGCGATGCGGCGGCATCTGGAAGGCAAGCTGCTGACCATCACTTCGGTCGCCTCGGCCGCCGACGTGCCTTATGGTACCGCGATGCGGCGGATCGGCGAGCTGATCGACCAGGGCTTCCTGCTCAAGCGGCCGCGCTCGAAATCCGGCAAGTCGTTTTCGTTGCATCCGACGAAGAAACTGATCGAGGAGTACGAGTCCTTCGCGCTTCAGCTCAAGGCGATGGTCGGCAACACTTTCGGCTTCAACACCGGCGACGGCGCGATCGAGGATTTCTATTTCGGCGGCTACTACATGGCCTCGCGCATCCTGTCCTATCCCAACGCCGCGCGCTCGCCGGTGGGCTATGACAAGAAGGTTCGCATCCTCAGCCCGGTCGACCCGACCTTCAAGACGCTCGCCGATTTCTCGACCAACCTGAACGAGCTGTGCGGCACCAATATCGAGATCGTGAACCTGCCTCTGGACGAGCTGCACCACGAGATCGCGGCAAACCACGCCAAGCCGCGCTCGGATTACGACCTCGTGGCGATCGACCTGCCCTGGATCGGGCAACTGTCCGAAGCGGGCATGATCCGGCCCATCGACGACATTATCCGACAGGAGCGTTACAATTCATCGGACTTCCACAGCGCCGCCTGGAAGGGTTCGGCCTATGCCGGGCGGCAATACGGCCTGCCGGTCCAGCCCACGGCGGAGCTTCTGTTCTGCCGGTCGGACCTGTTCGCCGATGCGGGGTTGTCGATTCCACGTTCCACCGAGGACGTGCTTTTCGCTGCGCGGGCGCTGCACCGCTCGGCGATGCACCTGTCGGGCATCGTGATGAATTTCGGGCGCGGCACGCCCGTCGCGCATACGTTCATCCAGACCCTCGCCGATTTCGGCCAGCCGGTGATCAACCTGAGGCCGGTGGGCGACACGTTCGACATGAAGGACATCTCCGGCGAGAATTTCCGCCCGATGATCGACACCGAGGCCGGGCTGCAGACCGCGGAATACCTGCTGGAACTGCGGTCTTACGCGCATCCAGAAAGCATGCGTTGCAACTGGGACAGACGCATCGAGATCTTTGCCAGGGGCGAGGCGTCGATGAGCTATGGCTGGTCAATCCGCGCCGCCCGGTTCGAACTGGACGAGGCGTCCCCCGCGCATGGCAAGGTGGAGTTCGTGCCGCACCCGCCCGCGCCGGGGCGCGCGCCGGTCTCGCCCATCGGCGGGTTCTCCCTTGCGATTCCGGCGGCCCTGTCGGAAGAACGGGTCAAGACCGCGTGGAAGGTGATGGAATACCTTACCCGGCCGGAAATGATGAAATGGTATGTCCAGAACGGCAACCTGACCAGCCCGCGCTTCTCCACCAGCGCCGATCCGGAGGTCCAGGCGATGAGCCGGATGATCGGCCAGGTGGACGCGATGGAACGGCGCGGCGAACTGCAGATCTGGCCGCGCCCGCCGGTGCCGGAATTCACGGACATATTGGGCGTGCTGGGCGACGAAATTTACAACCTTCTCCAAGGCGATGCCAGCGTGGCGACGGCCCTGTCCTCGGCGCAAAACCGGATCGACGCGATCATGCGCGAGAACGGGCGATATTGACGGAGAGACCGGGTGGTGCCGGCTGTTCCCGGGCGGCGGCAAGAATCGTTCGATCCGGCGGACGGAAGCATCTTCGGCGGTCTCTCGACCGCATTCTCCGGCGCTGGAACACCGGAGCCCGGAGACCATGATGTGGAAGAAGAAATCTCCGTCGGGTCTGTCCTCTTCGGCTTCAACGGCGGACCGGACGCGGATCCCGGTCGTCAATCAGATGCGCGCGTTGCCGTGCGCGGCGGCGCGTCACTGGGTTCGCCGCGCATCTGAATGGGAATCGCGCTTTGCCCGCAAGGATTCATTGCGCCGCCGGTTGTTCATGGCCGCTGATTGACACCGCCGGCTAGGCTTTGTCTTCAGGATCGCCGAGGGCTAAGTGCAGGACCATGAAAAGCGATCGCATCACCCTCATTGCCACCGCAATCGTCTTTGCGACGGGTGCTTTCTGGGGCCTCTACTGGCTTCCCGTCCGCGCCCTTGAAGAACTGGGACTCGCGGGGGCGTGGGGAACGGTTGCTATCACTGCGGCAGCAGTTGTCCTGCTATCGCCCGTTGCGTTGATACGATGGCGAACGATCAGCCGGGCAAAACCGCTCGCCCTTGCATCCGTCGCCCTCGGAGGAGCGGCCTTCGCGCTTTACTCCATCGGCTTCGTTTACGGACGGGTGGCGATTATCATCCTGCTCTACTTCCTGACGCCGGTATGGAGCACCTTGATCGGCCGTTATGCGATGGGCTGGCATACGCCCCGCATGCGCGTTCTGGCCATTGTGATCGGTTTGTTGGGCCTTGTCGTGATGCTGAGCGCGAACGGCAATGCGCCGATGCCCCGTAGCGCCGGCGAATGGATGGCGCTGTTCGCCGGATTGTTGTGGTCGGTCGCGACCACTGGCATACGCGCGAAACCGGACCTCGGGTCGTTCGAGGCGGCTTTCATCTTCGCGTTCGGCGCAACGGTCACGGCTTTTCTCCTGGCCCCGCTCCTTGAATCTTGGCCCGCCGGAATCTCGTCAGGCAGCCTGGGCGACGTGCTCGGCGTCGCTTTCGCAACAGGCTGTGCCTGGTGGGCTTTGTCCATCAGCGGCCTCATGTGGGCGACGGTGCGGCTGGAACCGGCGCGGGTCGGCATCTTGTTGATGGCAGAGGTTCTGGTGGGCGCGGCATCGGCAGCGATGCTTGCTGACGAACACCTTCGCAGTCTTGAAATCGCGGGAGGTGCGCTCGTCGTGCTGGCCGGCGTGCTTGAGGTCTGGCCGGTGCGTAAAGCCTCTAAGAAAGACGCCAGCCGCGAAAGCGATTGAACCTTCTCTTATGCCCCGCAAGCGTAAACTTCGCCTCCCCCCTTGGCGTGGGCCGGTTTCGTTTGGCGGATACCAGGCAATTCGGAAGACCCGCCGCGAAGATCGCGACGGGTCATGCCCCGAGCGTGCCCCGTCGGAACGAAAAGGGGCCGCGGAACGTGCCGCGGCCCCTCCCCTCACGCGATTGGTGTCTTACCAGGTCGGACGGTCGAATTCGTCCACGTTCTCGGCAGTGATCTTCGGGGTGTCGATGGTCTGCAGATCGGGCACCTCGATACCGTTTGCCACTTTCACCGCGGTCTGGATCGCGAGGATCGCGTCGTCGATGGGCGACTGCTTGTTCGAGCCCGTCTCCCAACCCGCCTTGATCGCGTCCCAGCCCTCGCCGAACAGGTTGCAGGTCACGACCTTGACGTCGCCCGGTTTCTTGCCGGCGCCCTGAAGCGCGCTGATGACGCCCAGCCCCATGCCGTCGTCAAAGGCATAGACTCCGTCGATCTGGTCGCCGAACTGGGTCAGGAAGGTCTCCATCACCGTCTGCGCCTTCTCGCGGTTCCACTCGGCCGTCTGGCTGGCCAGGATATTGATGCCGGGATAGCCGTCGGCCATCTTGTCGAGGAAGCAGTTCTTGCGAAGGATCGACACGGTGTAGCCCGGCGTCCCCTCGACCACCACGATATTGCCCTCGCCGTTCAGCGAATCGCCCAGCATTTCGGCGGCCTGTTCGGCCTGCGCGCAGTCATCCGGCCCGGTATGCGCCGCCACATAGCGCCGACCGGCCTCGCCGATCGGAGAGTTCGAGGTCACCACCGGAATGCCCGAGCGTGATGCCTCGCGCACCGCCGGGATCAACGCGTTCTGCGAAGTGGGCCACAGGACAATCACGTCCATCTGCTGCGAGATCATGTCCTGCAGCTGGTTGAACTGCGTCGCCGGGTCGCCCTGCGGGTCCATCACCGTGGCGTCGAGGCCCAGCTCCTTGGTGTAGCTTTCGGCGGTTTCGGCATATTTCGCCTGATACGCGTTCGAGCCGGGGTAAAGCACGGTGATCCCGATCCGGGTTTCCGAAAGCGGCTTCTTCAGCTCGCCGCCCAGCCATTCGGGCGCATCCTGCGCCGCAGCCGGCGCGACTACTGCCGCCGCCGCGACGGCCGCCGCCGCCAAGCCAATGAAAGTCTTTCGCATTTCCAAGTCTCCTCCGCTTCGCGCCGTCTGTTGTTTTTCCGACGGACCCCGGAAACGGCACGGCCGGGTCCCGACATGCCTCCCATGATCGGTGAGTCCCGGTTTTGGGCAACGCGCCATATGTCCAAATCTGATTTTCGGAAATGACGCGCCCGCCCATTCCGGCTGGAAACCGCGATTATGCTCAACGCGGACAATTGGCAGGAGCATACTGGTATGCGGCAGACCGTCTTGACCGCTCGATGGAGGTACAGGTCCATTTTGGATTTCTTTTGAGTGGGAGCGCGCCGATCCCTGGTCCTATGTTTGCGGCAGGGAGGATTGGCGAAATGAAGTTTGACTGGAATCATGTCCTGCGACGGCACGGGTTACTCGTGGCATTCGCGGTATTCCTGGCAGGTGTCGCCGTAAGCGCGGATGCGTTTCTGACGCCGGGCAACATTCTCGACGTGCTGCGCCAGGTCTCGATCACAGGCATGATGGCCATTGGGGTCACTTTCGTCGTCATCACCGGGCGGCTGGACCTTTCGGTGGGCTCGATGCTGACGCTGCTGACCGTGATCGTGGTCGACAAGCACAACACGCTCGGCCCGATCCCGGCAATCGCGATCACATTGGCGGTGGGGCTGGCAATCGGCGCCTGGAACGGCCTTCTGGTGGGGTTCCTGCGGCTCAACGCGCTGATCGTCACGCTTGCGATGCTGTCGCTGCTCCAGGGAATGACGCTTTATTATTCCGGGGGGTCGAACGTCAACATCGCCAATGCGCAGACGACATGGTTCGCCTTCTTCGGGCGCGGTACGCTGCTTGGCATCCCGGTGCCGGTGATCCTGTTTCTGGGCGGCGCGGCCATCGGCAGCTTCGTGCTGGGCCGGACGATCTTCGGGCGCACCGTCTATGCGGTGGGCGGCAACCAGACCACCAGCGTATTCTCGGGCATCGACGCGCGCTGGACGGTGTTCTGGGCCTACCTGATCTCGGGACTGACCACCGCGGTCGCGGCGACCATCATGGGCAGCCGCGTGATGGGCGCGCAGAACACCATCGGGCAAGGCTATGAGCTGACCGTGCTGGCCGGCGTCATCCTGGGCGGCACATCGCTGATGGGCGGTTCGGGCAGCATCTGGCGCACCGTCGTCGGCATCGCGATGCTGGGCTTCATCCAGAACGGCCTGCTGTTGCTGGGCTTTGCCTATTACGTCCAATGGCTCGTCACCTGGGTGGTCATCATCGGCGCGGTCTGGATCGACCTCGCGGCAAAACGCGGAAGGATCATCGCATGAGCGTTTCCGAAACCAATACCGGATCCACCGGTGCGCGCGCCCTGCATGGGCTGGCGAACTGGCTGATGCGCAACCACATCTGGCTTTTCCTGGCGCTCAGCATTCTCGTATTCTCGCTGGCCTCGCCCTATTTCCTGACGGTCAACAACCTGGGCAACGTGCTGACACAAGGCGCCTTCATCGGCATCCTGGCGGTCGGCATGACAATGGTGATGATCGACGGCGAGATCGACCTGTCAGTCGGCGCCACACTGGCGCTGGCTGCATCGCTCGCGATCGGATTGCAGGACCAGATCGGCATCTGGCCGGCGGTTTTCGCGGGCTTTGCGTCGGGCGTGGCGCTGGGGGCGCTCAATGGCACGCTGGTGGCGTTTTCCGGCATGCACTCCTTCATCGTCACGCTGGGCGGGCTGATCGGCATCCGCGGGCTGGTTTTCGTCTATTCGGGCGAGAACGCGCTGATGGCACCCGATTTCAGCTATACCGAGTATCCCGAGATCTATCTCGGCCCGGTCTCGCTGACGGCGTTGATCTTCCTGGGCCTGGCACTCCTGTTCCAATGGGTGCTGTCGAGCACCCGTCACGGGCGCGAGACTTATGCCGTGGGTGACAATATCGGCGCGGCCAGCGATGCGGGCATCAACATCAAGCGCCACAAGATCATCAACTTCACCATCTGCGGCGCGATGGCGGCGGTGGCGGGCATCCTGCTGTCGATGCGGCTGGGCACGGCCGAACCCAACGCCGGCAAGATCTGGGAGTTGTGGACGATCATCGCCGTGGTGCTGGGCGGCACGCGGTTGCAGGGCGGTTATGGCAGCATGCTGATGACCGTGGGCGGCGTGCTGACGCTGGCGGTGATCCGCAACGGGCTTCGCCTGCTCAACACCCCCAACTATGTCGAACTGATGGTGATGGGCACCGTGCTGATTCTGGCGCTGGCGCTCGACCGGCTGCTGGCCCAAGGGGAGGTACACCAATGACCGCACCCATCCTTTCTGTCGAGAACATCACCAAGACCTTTCCCGGCGTGAAGGCGCTGGATTCGGTCAGCTTCGACATTCTGCCGGGCGAGGTTCATGCGCTGGTGGGCGAGAACGGCGCGGGCAAGTCCACGCTTATGAAAGTGCTGGCCGGGTTGCACAAGGCGGATTCCGGGCGGATCGTCTATCAGGGCGAGGAGGTGCGGATCGCCTCGCCGCTGGATGCGCGCCAGCGCGGCATCCTGCTGATCCACCAGGAACTGTCGCTCTCGCCCGAGCTTTCGGTGGCCGAGAACATCTATCTCGGCGCCTGGCCCACCAACGCGTTCGGCGTGTTGAAGAAGCGCAAGCTGCGACGGGACGCGCAGGCGGCACTGACCGCGCTGGGTTCGGACATCCGGCCCGAGACACGGGTCGGCGATCTGTCGATCGCGCGCAAGCAGATGGTCGAGATCGCCCGCGCGCTGGCTTTCAATGCCAACGTGGCGATCTTCGACGAGCCGACCGCCTCGCTCACCGACGCCGAGAAGGACCAGCTTTTCGCCACGATCCGCTCGCTGAAGTCCAAGGGGGTCGGCATCGTCTACATCTCCCACAAGATGGATGAGATATTCGACATCACCGACCGTATCACGGTGCTGCGCGACGGCACGGTGCAGGGCACGGTCGCCACCGCCGAGACTGACGCCAATCGAATCACGCGGATGATGATCGGCCGCGCGCTGGACAGTTATTTCGTCCGCGCGAAAGAGAATTTCGGCGACGAGGCGCTGCGCGTCGAGGGGCTGACGAAACCGGGCCTGTTCCGGGACGTGGACCTGTCGGTGCGCGCGGGCGAGGTGCTGGGCCTTTACGGTCTGGTCGGCGCGGGCCGCTCCGAAGTGGTCGAGACGATCTTCGGCATCCGCACGCCGACCGAGGGGCGGCTGTTCTGGCAGGGCCGCGAGGTCGCGTTTCCCACTCCGCGCCAGGCGATACGCATGGGGATGGCGCTGGTTCCGGAAAGCCGGAAGGAGCAGGGGCTGGTCCTAGGCATGGGCGGGCGCGAGAATACCACCTTGCCTCATCTCGACCGCTTCTCGCACCTGACGGTGATGAACCGCCAGCGCGAACTTGAGACGTTCGAGCAGTATCGCAAGGCTCTCGACATCCGGACCACGGGCCCGGAGCAGGCTGTCGCCACGCTGTCGGGCGGCAACCAGCAGAAATTCGTGCTGGCCAAATGGCTTTGCGCCGATCCCAGGCTCATCATTCTGGACGAGCCGACGCGCGGGATCGACGTCGGGTCCAAGTCGGCAATCCACGAACTGATCGCCGGGCTGGCCGAGAACGGGCTGGCGGTGATCGTGATCTCATCAGAAATGCCCGAGGTCCTGGGCGTCAGTCACCGCGTGCTTGCCATGGCCGAGGGCCGCATCGTGGGCGAATTCACCGGCGCTGCAATGACCGAGGAAAACCTGATCGACGCGGTGTCGCATCACGTGGCGGAGCCGGCGCCCGGCGCGGCGGCGGCGGAATGACAAAGGGAGCTTAAAGGCATGGCGAAACGCAATGTGCGGATCGGGCTTGTCGGCGCGGGGTTCATGGGGCGCTGCCACGCCAACGCCTTCCGCTCGGTCGGCGGGCTCTTCGACCTCGACTTGGTGCCGGTGGCCGAGATGCTGGCCGATATCAGCCCCGAGGCCGCGGCCCGCAGCGCGGCCGCTCTGGGCTTTTCCCGTCACACCGCCAATTGGCAGGAACTGACCTCCGATCCCGATATCGACATCGTCGCCATCACCGCGCCCAACGCGCTGCACGAACCAATCGCGCTGTCGGCGATCGAGAACGGCAAGGCGGTCTATTGCGAAAAGCCCTTGTCCACCACCGCGGCCTCGGCCCGGCGGATGATGGAGGCGGCCGAGGTCGCCGGGGTGCTGACGCTGGTGGGCTTCAACTTTCTTCGCAACCCGATGGTCCGGTTGGCCCGCGACATGATCGCGGGCGGCGAGATTGGCGAGGTCACGGGGTTCCGCGGCCGCCATGCCGAGAACTACATGGCCGATCCGTCGGCGCCGCATTCCTTCCGCACCGATCCGAACGGCGGCGGCGCGCTGGCCGATATCGGCAGCCATATTCTATCGCTCGCGCGACACCTGCTGGGTCCCATCGTGCAGGTCAACGGCACCTGCCGCACTATCCACCCCGAACGCCCGGTCCGCGGCGGCGCTGCTGAATTGGCCCCGGTCGGGGTGGACGACATGACCCACGCGCTGCTGCATTTCGAAAGTGGCGTGGCGGGCAGCATCGAGGCGAATTGGGTCGCGACGGGCCGCACGATGGACCTGTCCTTCGAGGTCACCGGCACGAAGGGCGCGATCGCCTTTTCGCAGGAGCGGATGAACGAATTGCATGTCTGGGTGCCGGGGGTGTCCGGGCGCACCGGCTTCACCAGGATAGAATCCGGCCCGGCGCACCCGCCCTACGGCAATTTTTGCCCGGCGCCGGGGCACCATCTGGGCTTCAACGACTTGAAGGTGATCGAGGTGGCCGAATTGCTCAGTGCCTATGCCGACGGCCCCGAAGTCGGCCCCGATTTCCGCGAGGCGACGGCGGTTGAAGAGACCGTGGAGGCGATCCTTGAATCGTCGGACAAGGGCGTCTGGGTGCGCGTGGATCTGCCCTGATCCCGGTTCGTGGCCGTGGCGTGGCGGTAGCACTTGAGGCAAAGAGGCTTGCATATCTAGCGCTCAGGGTGCATCCGCTTGCCACGGGTTTTGGAACGGAGGGTTGGATGAAGGCGCCGCGAGCATCGCGGATCGGATGGGTGCGCCGCTCGCGCGCCCTCGTATCCTCGCCGCGCCTGTGGAAGTCCCGGCTTGTGTTCTGGGTCGGCGCCTTGGCCATCGGCGTCATCAGTGCGGCCTTCGCCCATGTCGCCGACTGGGCACAGCTTCTGTTCTCCGGCGTGATCCATGGCGGCGGCTGGCACCGCTACATGCCCCTGCTAATAACGCCGCTCGGCTTCGTGTTCTGCGCCTGGATGGCCGACCGTCATTTCCCCGGCTCGCAGGGCAGCGGCATCCCCCAGGCCATCGCCGCCCGCCACCTGCGCGAGGAGGAGGACCGGGGCGGCTACCTTTCGCTCAAGACGGTTTTCGGCAAGATCGCGATGACCGTCGTCGGGCTGGCCAGCGGCGCCTCGATTGGCCGCGAGGGACCAACCGTCCAGGTTGGCGCGGCGCTGATGCTCCAGGCGGCGCGGCTGGGCGGCATGGCCCATGCC
>JBAVQZ010000390.1:0-3167 GCA_049694515.1 Paracoccaceae bacterium
CCCGTCGCCTTTGCCCGCCGGTCCGTGGCAGACCACGCAATTTTCCTGGTAAATCGCCCGACCGACCTGAGCCTCGGGCGGGGTGCAGGCCCCCAGCGCCGTCGCGCCCAGAAGCACTGCCATAGCCGCATGCTGCCTCATGATGTGTTCTCCATTGCTTTTCTTCCGGAACACTCTAGGCCAATTCGGCGCAGGCTGCACGGTCCGGGCCGGCGAAAAATCCGGGATTTCCGCCATCCGCCGCCAAACGCGCTGCCGGACGCTTTTGCGGACCACCGCCGCGTGCTATTCAATCCTTCGGGCCGGCAAGGGCAGGACGGACAGACATGACCCAGTCGATCGACAAGACCCTGAAAACGGCGCGCCGTCACGCAGCCAATGGCGATATCGCCCGTGCCGCGCAAATGTACCGGCAAGTACTGGCCAGGTTCCCTGCCAACCGCCGCGCGATGGACGGTCTCAAATCTCTCGGCGCCGCCCCGCGCGCCGCGCCGGCGCAGACCGGCGCGCCGCCGCAGAAAGAAATTGCCAAACTTGCCCAACTCTACCGGCAGGGCAGCCTGGCAGAGCTCGTCGAGCAGGCGGGACTGCTTGCCCGGATCTACCCCGACGCGGCGATCCTCTACGACATGCTGGCCACGGCCAATATCGGTCTCGGCCGGAAAGAGCAGGCCGTGGAGAACTATACACGGCTGGTCGCGCTGAAACCCGATGATGCCCAGGTCCATAGCAATCTCGGCGCCGCTCTGCGCAGCCGCGGAGATCTGGATGGCGCGATCGCGAGTTTCTCTTCGGCCATCCGGCTGAACCCGGACCTGCCCGAGGCGCATTACAACCTTGGCCTTGCCTTCAAGGACCGCGGGGATTTCCCACAAGCCATAGACAGTTACAGGGTGGCGTTGCGGCTGAAACCCGACTTTCCGGCCGCGCACAGCAACCTTTGCGAAGTGTACGAGAAACAGAACCGCCTGACCGAACTCGAGGCGGCACTGCAAAGGGCGGTGTCCGATTGCGGCAGCGAGCACTCGGAAATCGTTTTCAGGATCGCGCAACTCGAAATCCGCAAGAAAGAGTTTGCGGCGGCTCGTGCACATCTCGAGACGATCCGGCTGGATGCGATCCGTCCCTCGCTTCGGTCCGGATATTTCAATCTGCTTGGAATGGCGTGTGACAAGACGCAGGACTACGACAAGGCATTCAATGCGTTCGAACGGCAGAATGAGCTGGAACGGGAGAATATCAAGCCCAACACGGTCGACGCCGATCGATACCTGGCCGCGATCCGGGCGCGAAAACAGGCGTGGGTATCCGGTCCCGGACCCGACTGGTCCGGCAACGACGGCGGCGCGGTGCAGTCTTCTCCGGTTTTCCTGGTCGGGTTCCCGCGCTCCGGCACGACGCTTCTCGACACTATCCTGCGCAGCCACCCGGATATCAGCGTATTCGAGGAACTGCCGATGGTGGCGCGGGTGGAGGAGGCGTTCGGCAGGGAACAGACCGTCGAAGACCTGAACGCTCTTTCACAGGCCGAGATACGCGATCTTCGGGACATCTATTTCAGGGAACTCGATCTGAACGGCGATCACCCCGCCCCGGACCGGGTCATCATCGACAAGCTTCCGTTGAACATATCCAATATCGGTCTCATCCACCGGATTTTCCCCGACTCCAGGTTCATCCTCGCCCTGCGCCATCCTTGCGACTGTGTTCTGAGCTGTTTCATGCAGGTTTTCGGCCTGAACGACGCGATGGCCAATTTCCTCGATCTGGGACGTTCTGCCGAGCTTTATGCCTCCACGATGGAGCTTTGGCAGGTCTATCGCGACAAGCTCGACCTGCCGGTGCATGTCTCGAAATACGAAGATCTGATCAAGGATTTCGACGGCTCCTGTCGCGCGCTGCTGGCGTTCCTGGGGCTGGACTGGCACGAGAACCTGGAAAACTACCGCGAGACGGCGGCGCGGCGCGGTGTCATCAACACACCCAGCTACAGCCAGGTGATCCAGCCCATCTACAAGGAGGCCAGCGGAAGATGGACGCATTACCGCGCGCACATGGAGCCGGTGCTTCCGGTTCTGCGCCCCTGGATCGACGCCTTCGGGTATTGATCCCCGCGCCCGCTTGAACCTTCCCGCCGCGCCTGCAACTCTTGCCGCTGTTCTCATCAAGGAGTCTCTTCATGACGCGACCGCCGCTTTCCGATCTGATCGACCAGGGCCGCGGCGCCGCGCCCGCCGACATGGTGCTGCGCGGCGGACGCGTGTTCGACCTGATGACCGGCAGACTGATCGAGGGCGACGTCGCGATCTGCGGCGACACCATCGTGGGCGTGGGCGAGGCCTATGAGGGGCGCGAGGTTGTGGATGTGTCGGGGCTGATACTGGTGCCGGGCTTCATCGACACGCATCTTCACATCGAAAGTTCTTTGGTCACGCCCTTCGAATTCGACCGCTGCGTGACCCCGCGAGGCGTGACCACCGCGATCTGCGACCCGCACGAGATCGCCAACGTGATCGGCGTCCCGGGCATCGAGTATTTCCAGCAGGCCGCCACCCGAACGGTAATGGACATCAAGGTGCAGCTGTCGTCCTGCGTGCCGTCCACCGACATGGAAACCGCAGGCGCGCGGATCGACGCGGCGGACCTTGCGCCGCTGATGGGTCATCCTTCGGGCATCGGGCTGGCGGAGTTCATGAACTACCCCGGCGTGATCCACCGCGACCCCCAGGCGATGGCCAAGCTGGAGGCGTTCCGCGGCCGCCATATCGACGGGCACGCGCCGATGCTGACGGGGCGTGACCTGAACGCCTATATCGCCGCGGGCATCCGCACCGAGCACGAGGCGACCACGGCCGAAGAGGCGCTGGAGAAGTTGCGCAAGGGGATGCGCATCCTGATCCGCGAAGGCTCGGTCAGCAAGGACATGCACGCGCTGCAACCGATCCTGACCGAGCGGACGGCGCCCTATATCGCGCTGTGCACCGATGACCGCAATCCGTTGGACATCGCCGAATACGGACATCTGGATTACATGATCCGCACGCTGATCGCGCTGGGCACGCCGGTGCTGGCGGCCTATCGCGCGGCCAGCCTTTCGGCGGCCGAGGCGTTCGGGCTGAAGGATCGCGGGCTGATCGCGCCGGTCCAGCGCGCCGACATCGTCGCCG
>JBAVQZ010000391.1:0-2870 GCA_049694515.1 Paracoccaceae bacterium
TTCCAGTCCATGTCGAACCAGCGCGCGCCGAAGCTGTTGGCCATGGTCGTCAGGAAGGCGGTGTTCTCGCCCCAGCCCGGCTTGCCGCGCAGGCAGATGCCGTAGATCTCGTTTTCCTTGTCGGTCATGGCGCGCGCGGCCTTGCCGATGAAATCCCAGGTGGGCGCGTCGGGCATTTCCAGCCCGGCCTTCTCCATCAGGTCGGTACGATACATCACCATCGAGCTTTCGCCGTAGAAGGGCGCGGCGTATAGCGTGTCGTCGACGGTCAGGCCCTGGCGTACCGGCGGAAGCAGATCGCCCACGTCATAGCTTTCCGGCAGATCGTTGAGCGACAGCAGCCAGCCTTGCTTGCCCCAGATCGGAATCTCGTAGGTGCCGATGGTCATCACGTCGTACTGACCGCCCTTGGTAGCGATGTCGGTGGTGACGCGCTGACGCAGGACGTTCTCTTCCAGCGTGACCCATTCCAGCTGAATGTCGGGATTCTTGCTGGTGAAATCATCCGCCAGCTTCTGCATCCGGATCATGTCGCCGTTGTTGACCGTGGCGATTGTGATGGTCGTCTGCGCCACAGCGGTGGTCGCGATTGCGCCAAGGGCGCACGCGCCCAGAAGGACGCGAACGGAATGTCTCATGAGTTCCTCCCATTTCGTGAACTGAGCAACTACCCAGCTTACGAATAGATGCTCACTTAAAGGCGTGTTTGAGTCAATGGAAATTTTCCGATTCCACAGTGCGGCGATGCGCGGAGCGTCAGTCGAGAAGCGCGCGGGCGGTCTGCTCGCCGGTGATCAAGCCGTTGAGAATCCGACCTTTCAGCGCAGCCCGGATAGCGGGCAGCTTGACCTCGCCCGAGGCGACGCCGACAACGAGTCCGCCGGGCCTGCCGCCTGCGCGCAAACCGCCGATGCGATCGTTGTGCGCGACATCCAGATAGGTCCCGTCCGAATCAAAGACCCACGAGGCGATCTCGCCCATGGCACCGGCCTGCTGAAGCTCCAGCAGCTCCCGTTGACTGATGAAGCCATCCACGTAGATCGGGGCGGCGGCATTCATCTGGCCCACGCCGACCAGCGTCAGGTCTGCCCGTTCAACCAGTTGCGCGACGATCTGCACCTGCGGCAGCGCATAGAACATGCGCCGCACCTCGGGGCTCTCCAGGATCACCGGCAATGGCATAGGGTAATGCGGCGCGCGCACCTTCTCGGCCACGCGCATGATGACATCGTAATTGGTGGCGGTCCCGTCAGGGGCGATATTTCCGATCAACGAAACCAGCTTGTGCTGCTCGCCATCCACGTTGGTCATCTCTTCCACCATCGCGCGCAGCGCCCGTCCCGTGCCCAGCGCCACGGTAACCGGCTCGGGCGAAGCGAGGTAACGCTCGGCCACCGCGGCGGCGACCGGGGCGATGGCGCGGCTCTGGTCGATGCCGGGTCCCAAATCAGGGGCGACGCGGGCAAGGCGAAGATCGAACCTGCGCGCCAGTTCCGCTTCCAGCGCGACGCACCCGGCGATCCTGTGTTCCAGCCGGACATGGATCAGCCCCTCGGCCATCGCCTTTGAAACAAGGCGCTGCGCGCGCTGTCGCGACACGCCCAACTCGGTCGCGATCTGGTCCTGCGTCATCCTGCCCACGTAATAGAGCCAGCCGGCGCGCGCGGCCTCGTCCTCGACGGTGGATTCAATTCCTCGCATGGGCGCCCTCCGATTTCAGAAGTTGCGGATACAGATCGAAGAACGCGCCGAAATGGGCAAGCGTCTCATGCGCGCAGGCGTCCGCGGGCTCGGCGGACGCCGCATCGTCGAGGTGGCTGCCTCCGGTGAAGCGGCAGACATGCATCCCCGCCGCAAGCGCTGCGTGCACGCCATTCAGGCTGTCCTCGATCACCAGGCAGCGGTCCGGCGCAACCTGCATTTCGGATGCGACATGCAGGAAAAGGTCGGGCTCGGGCTTGCCACGCGCGACCTGCGAAGCGGTAAAGACGTCCGCACCGAAACGCGTGTCCAACCCGACGATCCGCAAGGATCGGGCAACCCGCGGCGGGCTGGAGCTTGTGGCGACGCAGCTGCGCACGGCGAGCCGGTCGAGGACGTCCGGCACGCCGGGCATGATCTTCAACTCGCGCTCGAAGGCGCTCAGCAATCGCGCGCGGTAATCCGCTTCGAAGCTTTCCGGCAGGTCGATGCCGAATTCCGAACCGATCTGCGACAGGACCACCGGGTAGCTGCGGCCGAGAAAGTGCCGCGCGACATAGGACAGGTCCACATTGACGCCGTGCGCCGCCAGCGTCGCGATCAGCATCCGGGCGCTGATCAACTCGCTGTCGATCAACACCCCGTCGCAATCGAAAACGACCAGATCGAATTTTGCGCCCCGGTTGGGCATGGCTTTTCTCCGCATTCGCCGGGCAGACCGGCACAGGATGATCGTAATGCCGAAGTGGGCAAAAGCTCAACCGTTAATGATTTTCTCAACCCGTGGCGGGAACGATGCGCCGTGCGGACCGCCCCTCAGATCCCCAGATACCGGTTCGTCAGATCCTCGCCCAGGGCGTTGATCGGGCCATTCCACACGTCCCTGCCGCGTTCCAGGATCACCGCGCGATCGGCGACCGTGGCGATTTCCCTCAGCGACTTGTCCACCAGCAGGATCGCCAGGTCGCCCCCCTTGAGTCGCCGGATCGCGGCCCAGATCTCCTGCCGGACGACCGGGGCCAGCCCTTCGGTCGCCTCGTCGAGGATCAACAGGCGCGGGTTGGTCATCAGCGCGCGCCCGATGGCCAGCATCTGCTGCTCGCCCCCCGACAGCGTTGCCGCCGCCTGGGTGCGCCGCTCGGCCAGCCGGGGGAACAACGCGCCCACCC
>JBAVQZ010000392.1:0-2888 GCA_049694515.1 Paracoccaceae bacterium
GCCCAGCACATCACCAGCAGAACCAGCGTGAACGGCAGGCCGGTGGAGATCACCATGGCCTGCAGCGCGCCCAGGCCGCCGCCAACCAGCAGCGCGATCGCCACGGCCCCCTCGAAGGTCGCCCAGAACACCCGCTGCGGCACCGGCGCGTCCACCTTGCCGCCCGCCGTGATCGTGTCGATCACCAGCGACCCGGAATCCGAGGACGTGACGAAGAACACGATCACCAGGACGATGGCGATCAGCGACGTCAATGACGACAGCGGCAGCCCCTCCAGCATCGCGAAAAGCGACAATGGCGGGTTGTAGCTGTCGATCACCTCGGCCTTGACCGCGCTGGTCGCCGGGTCGCTCAGCACCTGGTCGATGGCGACGCCGCCGAAGACGGCCATCCACAGAACGCAGACGACGGAGGGGATGATCAGCACGCAGGTGATGAACTCGCGCACCGTGCGGCCGCGGCTGACGCGGGCGATGAACATGCCGACGAAGGGCGACCAGCTGATCCACCAGGCCCAGTAGAAGGCCGTCCAGCCCTGGCGGTAGGAATCGTCGGTCCGGCCCACCGGGTTTGACAGCGCCGGCAGGTCCTTGGCATAGGCCACCAACCCGTTCACGAAATCGCCCAGGATGGCGATCGTCGGGCCCACGAGCAGCGTGAACAGCAGCAACAGCGCGGCGATCCCCATGTTGATCTCCGACAGCATCTTCACACCGCCGTCGAGGCCCCGCAGAACCGAGAACAGCGCCACGCCGGTGATGCCGGTGATCAGAAGCACCTGGATGGTGACATTGATCGGCACGCCGAAGACATAGTTGAGACCCGCATTCGCCTGCTGCGCGCCGAAACCCAGCGACGTGGCCAGCCCGAACAGCGTGGCGAAGACCGCCAGCGTGTCGATGATGTGGCCGGTCCAGCCCCAGACCCGCTCGCCGAAAATCGGGTAGAAGGCCGAGCGGATGGTCAGCGGCAACCCCTTGTTGAAGGAAAACAGCGCCAGCGCCAGCGCCACCACGGCATAGATCGCCCAGGGGTGCAGCCCCCAGTGATAGATCGTTGCCGCCAGCCCCATTTCCTTGGCCGCCTGCACGTTGGCCGCGATGATCGAGCCGTCCTCGGCAAACGGCGAGGGGGTGTTCAGGGGCTCGGACACCGCCATGTGATACACCGGCTCCAGCACGCCGAAGAACATCAGCCCGATGCCCATGCCCGCTGCGAAGAGCATCGAGAACCAGCCGACATAAGTGAAGTCCGGCGTGGCGTCCTTGCCACCCAGCCTGACCTTGCCCCAGGGGCTGACGATCAGGAACAGGCAGAAGATCACGAACACGTTCGCCGCCGACAGGAAGAACCAGTCGAAGGTCGAGGTCAGATAGGGGCGAAGCCACCCGAAGAGTTGCCCGGCCTGTTCGGGCAGTGCCAGCGCGTAGAACACGAAGGCCATGATGGTCAGCCCCGAGATCATGAATACGGGGTTGTGGATGTCGAATCCGAAGGGGCCGAGCTGGCCCTCCATGTTGTCCTGTCCGATTGCGTAATCGGTGTCGATCAGGTCGGCGGGCCCTTCCGGAGCCGGCACCCCCTGGCTGCTTGTTTCGTCGGCCATGCTGGCCTCCCTATTCGCTTGAATTGAAAACCTCAGGCTGCGCCCGGCTCAGCCGCGCACCACGAAGACCGAGCATTTGGCGTGCTCTGCGATCTTTCCGCCGTTCGAGGGCCAGATGTAGTCCAGCACATTGGGCATGTGGCTGGCCATCACCACGAGATCGGCGCCGGTGTCGTGGCTGGCACGAAGCAGCGCGTCGTCCACATCCGTGGTCGGATCGTGGCCGATGACCGTATCGGCGGCGGTCTTGATGCCGTGCGTCTCGCCCTGCCCGGCGGCGAATTCCTCGAGTTTGCGGTTGTATTCCTCCGGGGTGTGCGCCGTGGCACTGGGCGTGGACGTGGTGACGCCGACATAGACGACCTCGGCATCGTAATGCCGGGCAAGGTCGGCTGTACACTTCAGCGCCTTTTCAAGATCGCCCAGATGCGCCACGTCCACCGGCGTCATGATTTTCTTGAACACGGGGGTGTCCCTCCCTTCCTTTTCGCAGTCCGGCCCTTTCCCGGAAGGACGCGCGGCCGGAGCTGGTGCCCTGACTTTTTCCGAGGGGATGATTGGATAATGTGTGCGTGTCCCTCGCAGCTAGCCTAACGCCGACAGGCGTCATGCGACAAGCTGTCGCGGCCATTTACACGCGAAAAACGACACGCCGCCGTCGTTTCCGCACCCCGGACGGGGGCCGGTTGCCGCGATGGCGGGCCCGTTTCGCGCCGGGAACTGGCGCGGTCGGCCAGTCGGTCAGGCGTTCACGTCCACGACGACCCGGCCCTTGACCCGGCCTTTGAGGATATCGGCGCCCAACTTGGGCAGATCGGCCAGCGTGGCGGGCTGCACCATCGCCTCCAGCCTTTCCATCGGCAGATCCCGCGCAATCCGCTGCCAGGCGCGCAGGCGGTTGTCATAGGGCTGCATCACGCTGTCGATGCCCAGCAGGTTGACCCCGCGCAGGATGAACGGGGTGATCAGCGCGCCCTCGATCGCGGCGCCGCCGGCCAGGCCGATCGCGGCCACCGAGCGGCCGTATTTCATCTGCTTGAGTACCCGGCCCAGCATCGCCCCGGCCACCGCATCAACGCAACCCGCCCAGCGTTCACCCTCAAGCGGCTTCTTCGTCACCTCGGTCAGCTCTTCGCGCGGGACGATCTCGGTCGCGCCCAGATCCTTCAGATAATCCGCCGTCTCGGGCCGGCCGGTGACGGCGGCGACCTCGTGGCCCAGATGCGCCAGCAGCGCCGTGGCGACCGAACCGACACCGCCCGCGGCGCCGGTGACAAGCAC
>JBAVQZ010000393.1:0-2364 GCA_049694515.1 Paracoccaceae bacterium
GACGTGCCGGTGCGTTTCGACACCGACAGCATCCAGACCTCGGTCGCGAGTTTCCGGGCCGGCGACGTGCCGCGGGTGCCGGTCGTGGAGGTGCGGGTCTGATGCCGGTTTCGCAGGAAATGCAGGCTCATCTGGAAAGCGGTGCGACGACCATGTGCCGTGCTTGGGCGGTGACGCGGCGCGACGGAATGGTGCTGGGCTTCACCGATCACGACGTGGACCTGTCCTTCGACGGGATCGCGTTTCGCGCCAATTCCGGTCTGACGGCGCGGGCGCTGAGCCAGACCACGGGGCTGTCGGTGGACAATACCGAGGCAGTCGGCGCGCTGAGCGACGCCGCCGTGACGGAACCCGACATCCTTGCCGGGCGCTTTGACGGCGCAACAGTGCGCGCCTGGCTGGTCAACTGGGCCGACCCGTCCGAGCGGGTGCTGCAGTTCAACGGGGCGCTGGGCGAGATCACGCGCGCCGGCGGGGCCTTCCAGGCCGAGTTGCGCGGGCTGAGCGAGATTCTGAATCAGCCCCAAGGGCGCGTCTATCAGAAACCCTGCGCCGCCATTCTTGGGGATGCGCAGTGCAGGTTCGACATGAGAAATATCGGGTATACAACGGAAATAGATGTTGAAATTGCCGAACATGCGCGCGTCTTCCGCTTCGCCGGGTTGAACGGGTTTGCGCCGCGCTGGTTCGAGGCCGGGCGGCTGGTGATGCTCGACGGCGCCGCCGCGGGGCTGACGGGTGTGATCAAGAACGATCGCTACGAGGCTGGTGAGCGGATGGTCGAGCTGTGGGAGAGCCTGCGGGCGGAGGTCGCCCCGGGCGATCGTCTGAGGCTTGAGGCGGGTTGCGACAAGCGGCTCGAGACATGCCGCATAAAATTCAGCAATGTCAGTAATTTTCGCGGCTTTCCTCATATTCCAGGCGAAGATTGGCTGATCGGCTATCCGATGCCGGGTGGGGCGAATGACGGCGGGAGCCGCCAGTGAGCGCGCCTGCGCGGCGCGCGGTGTCCGAGGCGCGGGGCTGGATCGGCACGCCCTATCGGCACCAGGGATCGGTGAAAGGCGCCGGCGCGGATTGCCTGGGCCTGCTGCGCGGGGTGTGGCGCGCGCTCTATGGCCGCGAACCGGCGCTGATCCCGCCTTACAGCCGGGACTGGAGCGAGACGGGCGGCACCGAACGGTTGTGGCAAGCCCTCGCGCGTTACATGCGCGAGAAGCCTGTTGCACGTGCCGCGCCTGGCGACGTGATCCTTATGCGGATGAAATCGGGGGCGGTGGCAAAGCATCTGGGCATTCAGGCCGGGGCCGCAGGTTTCATCCATGCCTATTGGGGGCATGGCGTGGTGGAAAGCCCGCTGACCGCCCCTTGGGCGCGCCGCGTCGTGGCGCGCTTCGAGTTTCCAGACGGGGGTGAGTGATGGCGACGATTGTACTGTCGGCGGTGGGCGCGGCCGCGGGATCGGCGATAGGCGGCTCGGTCCTTGGCCTGTCGGGCGTCGTGATCGGCCGTGCGGTCGGCGCCACGCTTGGCCAGATGATCGATCAGAAGCTGCTGGGCAGCGGCTCGGCACCGGTGGAAACCGGGAAGGTGGACCGGTTCCGGCTGACCAGCGCCAGCGAAGGCACGCCTGTGAGCCGGGTTTACGGGCGCATGCGCTGCAACGGTCAGGTGATCTGGGCCTCGCGTTTCCTGGAGAGCAGAAAGAAGAGCGGGGGCGGAAAGGGGGCCGGTCCGAAGGTGACGCAGTTCTCCTATTCCGTGAGTCTGGCCATTGCCGTCTGCGAGGGCGAAATCGGGCGGATCGGCCGGATCTGGGCGGACGGGACGGAACTGGCGCGCGACGAGTTGAACCTGCGCGTCTATACCGGCACCGAGGACCAGTTGCCCGACCCGAAGATGGAGGCGCTGGAAGGGGCCGGCACGGTTCCGGCCTATCGCGGTCTCGCCTATGTGGTGATCGAGGATCTGCAACTGGCGCGTTTCGGCAACCGTGTGCCGCAATTCTCATTCGAGGTAATGCGCCCGGTCCCCGGTAACGATCCGAACGCGACAAGCCTGTCCGACCTCCTGCAAGGGGTCGCGCTGATCCCCGGGACGGGCGAATATGCGCTGGCCACGACACCGGTGCATTATGGCGATGGACCGGGCGTGAACAGCTCGGCCAACGTCAACAGCCCGTCGGGAAAGACCGATTTCGCCACGTCGCTTGAGGTTCTGGACGAGGAACTGCCGCGCTGCGCGTCGACGCTGCTGGTCGCAAGCTGGTTCGGCGACGATCTGCGCTGCGGCTGTTGCAGCATCCGGCCGAAGGTGGCCCGGGCCGACCATGACGGCGAACCGATGCCCTGGACCGTGTCAGGG
>JBAVQZ010000394.1:0-5060 GCA_049694515.1 Paracoccaceae bacterium
GATCAGGCCCCAGAAACTGGTCAGCAGCGCCCCGCGCCGCAGGGCCGCCCGCGCCCGCGCACCCATCGCCTGGCCGACCAGGGTCTCTGCCGCGAAGGCGAAGCCGTCCAGCGCGAAGGCGGTGATCTGAAGGAATTGCAGCAGGATCTGGTTGGCCGCCAGCGGCACGTCCCCGAAATCGGCCCCGAAGAACAGGAAGGAGATGAACACCGCCTGCAACAGCAGCGAGCGGATCAGGATGTCGCTGTTGACCTGCGCCATGCGCTTGAGCCGCGCGGGGTCAAAGACGCGCGGCCAGTCCTTCCATGCGTTCCCCAGGAACGCGTCCCGGCACAGCCACAGCCCCAGCCCCGCGCCCGACCACTCGGCCAGGAAGGTCGCCGTCGCCACCCCGTTCACGCCCCAGCCCAGGCCAAGCACGAACCACAGGTCCAGCACGATGTTGGCGCCGTTCATCCAGACCTGGATCACCAGCACCGCGCGGGTCCGCTCCAGCGCGATTAGCCAGCCGGTTATTCCGTAGATCGAGATTGCCGCCGGGGCCGACCAGACCCGGATCCCCATGTAGCCGCGCGCCATCCCCTCGACCTCGGCGCTGGCGGGCGAGACCTGGAAGGCGGCCCAGAAGAGCGGCAACTGGAACAGGATCAACGCCAGGCCGGCCGCCCCGCCGATCATCAGCGCGCGCGACAGCATCGCGTCCACCTCGCCCCCCTGCCCCGCGCCCTGCGCCTGCGAGGTAAGCCCGGTCGTTCCCATCCGCAGAAAGCCGAAAACCCAGTAGATCCCGGTGATGATGATCGCGCCTATCCCCACCGCGCCGATCGGCGCGGCCTCGCCGATCTGGCCCACCACGCCGGTATCCACCGCGCCCAGGATCGGGATCGTGGCGTTCGACAGAACGATCGGCAGGGCGATGTTCAGGACGCGCCGGTGGGTCAGCCGAGCACGCAGTTCAGCCATCGCGCGGCGGCATCAGGAAATGCCCGGTCGCCTGCGCGAACAGACGCGAGCGGTTATCCTGCCAGCCCTCGACATGCACGCTGGCATAGCGACGGCCCGAACGGTTGACCCGCGCCCGCGCATAGGCGTCGCGCGGCAAGCCCGAGCGCAGGTAATCCACCGTGAAATCAATGGTTTTGGGCAGGCGCGGAAGATGCGTTGCATCCAGTGCCGTGGGATCGAGCGTGCCGCTTTCCATCTGCTCCCACAGCAGCGACCAGCCCAACTCGATGATCGCGGTGACCTCCAGGAAGGCCGCCGTCACCCCGCCATGCAGGGCAGGCAGGATCGGGTTGCCGACATGCGCCTCGCTGAAGGGCAGGACGGCGGTCAGTTCGTCGCCGCGGCGGTCGAACTCGATCCCGAGAAAGCGGATATAGGGCACGCCGTGAACGATCGCGGCCAGCGCGGCGTCACGCCGCTGTTTGACCACCTGCACGGGTTCGGGACGCCGGCGGTTCATGCCTCGCCCCCGGTTGCCTCTGCCACGGTGAACGCCCCCGAAGCGGCGGCGACGGGATTGCCGCGGTCCTCGTCCATCGCCGTGGCCCGCACAAAGGCCACGGTCCGCGTGACGTGATAGCATTCGGCCCGCGCGGTGATCCGCTGGCCCGGCGTGGCCGCGCGCATATAGTCGATCCGCAGGTCGATGGTCGCCGTGGCGCCGGGTGAGGACGGGTGGCTCATCACCGCCGCGCCGCCGCAGGTGTCCATCAGCGCAGAGACCGCGCCACCATGGATCACGCCGCTTTGCGGGTCGCCTACCAGCCTCTCGTCATAGGGCATCGAGATTTCGGCAATCCCGTCCTCGAGATAGTCCAGCCGCATCGACAGCGCCCGCGCATGGGGTATCGCCTCGACGAACTGCCGCGCCAGTTGTGCCTTCTCATCGCTCATTTTCCTGCCTTTCCGCTGTCCCCGGTTATTGGCCCTTGCCAATCACGCTGCAAGTGCTAGTTTCTGCAATTGCGAGTAATTCTCACTTTCATGCAAGGACCCTTTCATGCCATCCGATCAGCAGGCAAGGATCGAGCCCGGCGCATTCTCCGCGACGGACTATCTGGGTCCGTTCCGATCAAGACGCCTGCTGGTCCTGGTCGCTTTCACAGCACTTGCGGCCGCGCCGGGTGAGCTGGGGGGGCTGACGCGCGCTCTCATGACCGATGCCTATGTGCAGGTCAGCGTATTCGTGGCGGCGACGCTGCTGATGTTCTATGGCGGCGAAAGGCTTCTTGGCTTCGACCTCGGCAAGGGGCTGAAAGGCGCGCGGGGCTGGCAGGTGCCGCTGGCAGCCCTGCTCGGCGCCACGCCCGGATGCGGCGGTGCGGTGGTCGTGGTCGCGGCCTACAGTGCGGGCAACGTGAGGTTCGGGGCAGTGGTCGCCACGCTCACCGCAACGATGGGCGACGCCGCATTCCTGCTGATCGCCACCCGGCCCGACGCGGCCGCCGTGGTGCTGCCGCTCTCCTTCGTCGTCGGAATCCTGTCGGGATGGCTGGTCGATGCATTCAACAGGATCGACCTGACGCCAGCCCCGTCCGACCAGTGCGACACCGCGCCTCTGATCGGACGCACCCGCTTGCGCGATCTGGCCTATCTGGCGCTTGCGGCCCCCGGCCTGATCGTCGGCGGCGCACAGCTTTTCCAGATCGAGATCGGGGCAATCCTTGGCGCGCCCGTTTCCTGGATCGCGCTTGCCGGAACGGCGCTGGGCCTTTTCATCTGGACCACGTCGCCGCTCCAGGCGATGACCAGCGGCAGGGACAGTCCCGTCACCCGGATGGCCGAGGAGACGAGCTTCATCTCGGTCTGGGTGATCGGCGCCTATCTCGCCTACGACTATGCCGCCGCCTACGCCGGCCTCGACCTGGAGGTGTGGTTCCGGTCCGTCGCACCGCTGCTTCCGCTGCTGGCCGTCCTCGTCGGCTTCGTGCCCGGCTGCGGCCCGCAGGTGCTGGTCGCCACGCTCTATATCAACGGCGCGATTCCCTTCGCCGCGCTGATCGGCAACGCGATTTCGAACGATGGCGACGCGCTGTTTCCCGCCATCGCGCTGAACCCGAAGGCGGCGCTGGTCGCAACGGCCTATTCCGCGGTGCCGGCCCTGGTTGTGGCCTATGGCTTCCACCTGCTGGCACCCGGCGTCCTGAACTGATTTGCACCGGTGGCACGAACGGACTAGGTTGCGCCAACCCGCAGATCAGGACCAGCCGATGACCTCAAAACGCCTGTCCTTCAAGGAAATGTGCGCGAAGTTCGACGTGACGCCACGCACCTTGCGCTATTACGAATATATCGAGCTTTTGAGTCCGGAAAAAGAAGGCCGCAGCCGGTTCTATTCCCCGCGCGAGGTGGCCCGGATGACCCTGATCCTGCGCGGGCGGAGGTTCGGCTTCAGTCTCGAGGAAATCCGACAGTGGCTGGAGATCTACGAGCACCAGGGCACCGCCGCCCAGATGCGCGCCTGGGTCGAGCTGGCGGATCGCCAGCTGGTCGCATTGAAACAGCAGCACAGTCAGCTCGAGACCACGATCGAGGAGTTGCGAAAGCTCCGGGACGAGGTGCGCGGCACCCTCGGCTGACGGTGCCGTGACGCCGCGCCGGGCCGATGTTCCCCCGCCGAGGGGACGCGCGCAAAATGACGTCACGTTTCCTTTACGTGCGCGTCAACTTCCCTTGCAAGACCGCCGCCAGCATCGCATCTGTTGCTTAAGGAAGGCCGGCGAGAAAGCCAGGGAAATGACCGACGACGTGATGACAATCCGCCAGATGTGCGACGCGTTCGACGTGACGCCCCGCGCGCTGCGGTTCTATGAATCCAAGGAATTGCTTTTTCCGATCCGCGACGGGCAGAAACGGCTGTTCACCCGACGCGACCGCGCCCGGATCAAGCTTATCCTGCGCGGCAAGCGGTTCGGCTTCAGTCTGGAGGAAATCCGCCAGCTTCTGGATCTCTACGATGTCGGGGACCGGCAGGCCACGCAGCTGCGCCGCACGCATGACGCCGCCCAGAAGCACCTAGCCGACCTGGAACGTCAGCGCGCCGATCTGGACGACGCGATCGACGAGTTGAAGCAGCAGATCCGCTGGATCGAACGGGAACTGAGTGACAAGACGGCCAGCAGCGCGGCCGGATAAAGGGAGGGATCCATGCCGAGCTACACGGCGCCGACCAAGGACATGCAGTTCCTGTTGCATGACGTTCTGGACGTCAGCGAACAGGATATTCCCGGCTATGCCGAGCTTGAGCGCGACTTCACCGCTGCCGTCCTGGAAGAGGCCGGACGCATCTCGACCGAGGTGCTGGCCCCCCTCAATCCGGTTGGCGATCGCGAGGGCTGCACGCTGGAAAACGGCGTGGTCCGCACGCCGCCCGGCTTCAAGGCTGCTTACGACCAGATGAAGGAGGGCGGATGGCTCGGTCTCGACGCCGATCCGGACTACGGTGGCCAGGGCATGCCCTATCTTCTGGGCACCGCGGTGGGCGAAATGTTCGTCTCGGCCAACATGGCCTTCAACATGTACCAGGGCCTGACCCACGGCGCCTATTCCGCCATTCATGCCCACGGCTCGGACGAACAGAAACAGACATATCTGCCCAAGCTTGTGTCGGGGGAATGGTCGGGGACCATGAATCTGACCGAACCGCAATGCGGCACCGATCTGGGGCTGATACGCACCAAGGCCGAACCGCAGGATGACGGCAGTTACAGGATCACCGGTCAGAAAATCTGGATCTCGGCGGGCGAGCATGACCTGACCGAGAACATCATCCACCTAGTGCTGGCCAAGATCCCCGGCGGGCCGGAGGGGACCAAGGGTATCAGCCTGTTCATCGTCCCGAAATTCCTGGTCAATCCGGACGGCAGCCTGGGCGATCGCAACGCGGTGACGTGCGGCGGGCTGGAATCCAAGATGGGCATCCACGGCAACGCGACCTGCGTCATGAACCATGACGGCGCCACCGGCTTTCTGGTCGGAGAAGAGCACAAGGGCATGCGCGCGATGTTCACCATGATGAACGAGGCGCGCATCGGCGTGGGCCTGCAGGGCTGCGC
>JBAVQZ010000395.1:0-8672 GCA_049694515.1 Paracoccaceae bacterium
GACCAGCACATCCTCGGTCACGGGCTGGGCGCCGTCGATCTTGCCGCCATCCACGAATTTCTGGATCAGGCCGAGATTCACGACAGCGAATTTCTTGCGGTTCGGCTTGGTGAAGCCGCGTTTCGGAAGGCGCTGGTAGAGCGGCATCTGGCCGCCCTCATAAGCGTTGATCGCCACGCCCGAACGCGAGTTCTGGCCCTTGATGCCGCGCCCGCCGGTCTTGCCGGTGCCCGAGCCCGGACCGCGGCCGATGCGTTTGCGGGGCTTCGTCGCGCCGTCGTTGTCGCGCAATTCGTGCAGTTTCATGTCGCTTCTCCTGTGCCGGACGTGACCCCCAGCGACGGATGGGCCAGCCACGGCTTCAAAATTGAAAACTGGGGGGCGACCCTTTGCCGCCCTCCCGGATCAGCCCCGCTCTTCGACGATCTCGACCAGATGCGGAATCTTTTTGATCATGCCGCGGATCGCCGGGGTATCCTCCAGCTCGCGCGTGCGGTGCATCTTGTTGAGGCCCAGCCCGACCAGCGTCTGGCGCTGGACGGCGGGGCGGCGGATGGGCGAGCCCACCTGCTTCACGACAATGGTCTTTGCCATCTGCCCGTCTCCTTACGCTTCGGCCGCGGCCGGCGCGTTCGCGTCGGTCTCGGGCTTGTTGAGGATGTCGGCCACTTTCTTGCCGCGGCGCTGCGCCACCTGGCGGGGCGAGCTTTCGCTGGACAGGCCGTCGAGCGTGGCGCGGATCATGTTGTAGGGGTTCTGCGACCCGACCGACTTGGCCACCACGTCCTGAACGCCCAGCATCTCGAACACGGCGCGCATCGGGCCGCCGGCGATGATGCCTGTACCCTGCGGGGCGGTGCGCATCACCACCTTGCCCGCGCCGTGGCGGCCATAGACGTCGTGATGCAGCGTGCGGCCCTCGCGCAGCGGCACGCGGATCAGGTTGCGCTTGGCCTGTTCGGTGGCCTTGCGGATCGCCTCGGGCACTTCCTTGGCCTTGCCCTTGCCGAAGCCCACGCGGCCTTTCTGGTCACCCACGACGACGAGCGCGGCAAAGCCGAAGCGCTTGCCCCCCTTCACGGTCTTGGACACCCGGTTGATCGCCACGAGACGATCGGAGAATTCCGGATTTTCGTCGCGGTCGCGGCGGTCCCGGCGTTTGTCTTCTCTTGCCATTATCGTCTCCTCAGAACTTCAGGCCGCCCTCACGGGCAGCTTCGGCCAGCGCCTTCACCTTGCCGTGGAACAAGAAGCCGCCGCGATCGAAGAAGCACTCCTCGATGCCGGCCTTCTTGGCACGCTCGGCGATTGCCGTGCCGACCTTGGCGGCGACATCCACGTTGTTCTTGCCGACGACGCCCAGGTCCTTCTCCAGCGAGGAGGCCGCGGCAAGGGTCACGCCCTTGATGTCGTCGATCAGCTGTACGCTGATGTTCTTGTTGCTGCGATGCACCGACAGGCGCGGGCGCCCGGCGGCCAGTTTCCGCAATTTGTTCCGAACGCGCAGGCGGCGTTTCAGGAACAGGTCTCGTTTGCTGTTTGCCATCTCTCGCGCCCTTACTTCTTCTTGCCTTCCTTGCGGAAGATATACTCGTCCTTGTACTTGATCCCCTTGCCCTTGTAGGGCTCGGGCGCACGCCATTCGCGGATATTGGCCGCGACCTGGCCGACGAGTTGCTGATCATCGCCCTCGATCACGATCTCGGTCGGCTTCGGGGCGGTGACGGTGACACCCGCCGGCACCTCGAAGTTGACCTCGTGGCTGAGGCCCAGCGACAGTTTCAGGGTGTTGCCCTGCATCTGCGCGCGATAGCCGACGCCGTTGATCTCAAGCTCTTTCTTGAAGCCTTGGGTCACGCCCTGCACCAGGTTCTGCACCATGGTCCGGGACATGCCCCACTGCTGGCGCGCCCGCTTGGACGTCCCGCGCGGCGTGACGCTGACCTCGTTGTCGCCCACCGCGATGGTGACATCGTCGGTCGCGGTGAAGCTGCGGCTGCCCTTGGGGCCCTTCACTTCCACGGTCTGGCCGGAGACGGACGCCGAAACACCCGACGGCAGCTCGACCGGTCGTTTACCAATTCGAGACATTAGCCACCTCCTTAGAAGACCGTGCAGAGCACTTCGCCGCCAACATTGGCAGACCGTGCAGCTGCATCCGACATCACGCCTTTCGACGTGGAGACGATGGAGACACCCAGGCCCTGACGGACCGACGGGATGTCCTTGACGCTCATGTAAACGCGGCGGCCCGGCGTGGAAACCCGCTTGAGTTCGCGGATGACCGGGGTGCCCTCGTAGTACTTGAGGCTGATTTCGATCTCGGGAAGCCCTTTGGCGTCCGTCGATTTCTCGTAGCCGCGGATATAGCCCTCGCCTTCCAGCACGTCCAGCACCCAGGCCCGCAGCTTGGAGGCGGGCGTGCGCACGGTGGACTTGCCGCGCATCTGCGCGTTGCGGATGCGGGTGAGCATATCGCCGAGAGGATCGTTCACTGACATATCAAACCCTCCTTACCAGCTCGACTTGACCATGCCGGGGATCTGGCCGTCCGAGGCCAGGTCCCGCAGCTTGATCCGGGAGAGCTTGAGCTTGCGGTAATACGCATGCGGGCGCCCGGTCATCTGGCAGCGGTTGTGAAGACGGGTGGGCGAGCTGTTGCGCGGCAGTTTCGCCAGTTTCAGGCGCGCCTTGAACCGCTCTTCCATCGGCAGATCTTCGTTGTTCGCGATTTCCTTCAGCGCAGCGCGCTTGGCGGCATACTGATCCACCAGCTTCTGGCGCTTCTTCTCGCGTTCGACCATTGCTTTCTTAGCCATGTTCTCTTTCTCCCCGCGGTTTCAGCTGTTGAACGGCATGTTGAAATGCTTCAACAGCGCCTTCGCTTCCGCGTCGGTTTTCGCGGTGGTGGCAATCACGATGTCCATGCCCCAGACCTCGTCGACCTTGTCGAACTCGATCTCGGGGAAAACGATGTGCTCTTTCAGGCCCATCGCATAGTTGCCACGGCCGTCGAACGATTTGCCCGGAATGCCGCGGAAGTCGCGGATGCGGGGCATGGCGATGGTGATCAGACGATCCAGGAATTCGTACATCCGGTCGCCACGCAGGGTCACCTTGGCGCCCAGCGGCATTTCCTCGCGGACGCGGAAGCCTGCGATCGACTTCTTGGCCTTGGTGACCACGGCTTTCTGGCCGGCGATGGTGCTCAGGTCTTCCTGGGCCGACTTGGCCTTCTTGGTGTCCCTGACCGCCTCGGCGCCGCAGCCGATGTTCAGCACGATCTTGTCGAGCCGCGGGATCTGCATGTCGTTGCCATAGCCGAACTCTTCCTTGAGAGCCGGCTTGATCGTCTCGCGGTACACCGCCTTGAGGCGCGGGGTATAGGTTGCAGCGTCAAGCATCAGACGGCCTCCCCGGTGGTTTTGGCATAGCGCACCTTCGTGCCCTCTTCCATGCGGAAGCCGACGCGGGTTGCCTTGCCGTTGGAATCGACCAGCGCCAAGTTGGACAGGTCGATCGGCATCGCCTTGGGGATGCGGCCGCCCTGGCTGGTCTGCGACTGGCGGGTGTGGCGGATCGCCATGTTCACGCCCTCGACGACGGCCTTTCCGGCCTTCGGGTCAACGGAGGTGATGGCGCCTTCCTTGCCCTTGTCCTTGCCGGCGAGCACGACGACCTTGTCGCCCTTGCGGAGTTTCGCAGCCATTACAGCACCTCCGGAGCAAGCGAGATGATCTTCATGAAGTTCTTCGCGCGCAGCTCGCGGACCACCGGCCCGAAGATGCGGGTGCCGATCGGCTCGTTCGCGTTGTTGAGGATGACGGCGGCGTTCCGGTCGAAGCGGATCGCGGTGCCGTCCTCGCGGCGGACTTCCTTGGCGGTGCGCACGACGACGGCCTTGCGGACATCGCCCTTCTTCACGCGGCCGCGCGGGATGGCTTCCTTCACCGAGACGACGATGATGTCGCCGACGGAGGCGTATTTACGCTTGGAACCACCCAGGACCTTGATGCACTGAACCCGGCGCGCGCCGGAGTTGTCAGCGACATCCAGATTGGTCTGCATCTGGATCATGTGGTTTCTCCCGACCTTTGGGAACCTGTCCCAGGGTTTCGATCAAACCGGAAAGTGGTCAGGCTTGCGCCACCACCTCCCAGCGTTTCGTCTTGGACTTGGGCGCACATTCCTGGATTCGGACAACGTCGCCGACCTTGGACTGGTTGGCCTCGTCATGCGCGCGATAGTTCTTCGATTTGCGGATGGTCTTTTTCAGGACCGGGTGCGTGAAGCGGCGTTCGACCGAAACCGTGACGGTCTGGTCGTTCTGGTCGCTCGTCACAGTACCTTGCAGGATGCGTTTGGGCATGTGTCGTGCTCCTTAATTCGCCGCCGCTTCAGCGGCTTTCTGGTTCAGCACCGTCTTCACGCGGGCCACGTCGCGGCGGACCTGGCGCATGCGGGCGGTATTCTCAAGCGCGCCGGTGGCCTGCTGAAAGCGCAGGTTGAACGCTTCCTTCTTCAGGCTGGACAGCTCCTCGCGAAGCTGGTCCGGCGACTTCTCTTTCAGTTCCTGGGCGTTCATCGCCTACCCCTCATCAGAAGTCACGGGGACCTGCCCCGCGCTTTTCCAACAAAACATCGGAACCCCCGCCGATCGCGGGGGCCCGAAGAAAACTCACCAGTCTTCGCGCTCGATGATCCGGGTCTTTACCGGCAGTTTCATCGCTGCGAGACGGAGGGCTTCCTTTGCCACAGATTCGGACACACCGTCAATCTCAAACATGACGCGGCCCGGCTTGACCTTCGCGGCCCAGAAATCGACCGAGCCCTTGCCCTTGCCCATCCGCACTTCGGTGGGCTTGGAGGTCACGGGCGTATCCGGGAATATCCGGATCCATACCCGGCCCTGACGCTTCATGTGACGGGTCATGGCACGGCGGGCGGCCTCGATCTGGCGCGCGGTGATGCGCTCGGGCTGGACCGCCTTCAGGCCGTAGTGACCGAAGTTCAGTTCGAATCCGCCTTTTGCCTCGCCGTGGATACGGCCCTTGTGCATCTTGCGGAATTTCGTGCGCTTTGGTTGCAGCATGTCATCTACTCCTTAACGGCGGCCGCCGGCGCCACGGGGCGCGGGACCTTCCTGGAGCTCTTGTTGCTTGCGATCACGGGCCGACGGGTCGTGCTCCATGATCTCGCCTTTGAAGATCCAGACTTTGATGCCGATGATGCCATAGGGCGTTTGGCCTTCGGCATGCGCATAGTCGATGTCGGCGCGCAGCGTGTGCAGCGGAACGCGGCCTTCGCGATACCACTCGGTCCGCGCGATCTCGGCGCCGCCCAGACGGCCGGCGACGTTGACCCGGATGCCCAGGGCGCCCATGCGCATGGCATTCTGCACCGAGCGCTTCATGGCGCGGCGGAACGACACCCGGCGCTCGAGCTGCTGAGCGATGCTTTCGGCGACAAGCTGGGCGTCCAGCTCGGGCTTGCGGACCTCGACGATGTTGAGGTGCAGTTCGCTGTCGGTCATCGCCGCCAGCTTCTTGCGCAGCGTCTCGATATCCGCGCCTTTCTTGCCGATGATCACGCCCGGCCGCGCCGTGTGGATCGTCACGCGGCATTTCTTGTGCGGACGCTCGATGATGATGCGGCTGACGCCGGCCTGCTTGCATTCCTGCTTGATGAACTCGCGGATGCGAATGTCTTCCAGCAGAAGGTTGCCATAGTCCTTGGTGTCGGCGAACCAGCGGCTGTCCCAGGTGCGGTTGACCTGCAGGCGCATGCCGATCGGATTGACCTTGTGACCCATTACGCTTGCTCCTCGACTTGCCGCACCTTGATGGTCAGCTCGGAAAACGGCTTGATGATCTTGCCGAACCGGCCACGCGCCCGCGGGCGGCCGCGCTTCATGGTCAGGTTCTTGCCGACATAGGCTTCGGCAACGACCAGCTCATCGACATCCAGGTTGTGGTTGTTCTCGGCGTTGGCGATGGCCGACTGAAGGCATTTCTTCACGTCATCCGCGATCCGCTTCTTCGAGAAGGTCAGGTCCGACAGGGCCTTGTCCACCTTCTTGCCGCGGATCATCGCCGCCACCAGGTTCAGCTTCTGCGGCGAGGTGCGAAGCATGCGGGTTTTCGCCATCGCTTCGTTCTCGGCCACACGGCGGGGGTTCTTGTCCTTACCCATGACCTTTACCTCTTCTTCGCTTTTTTGTCCGCCGCGTGCCCGTAATAGGTCCGCGTCGGGGCGTATTCACCGAACTTCTGGCCGATCATGTCCTCGGACACGTTGACCGGAATGTGCTTGCGGCCGTTATAGACGCCGAAGGTCAGACCCACGAACTGGGGCAGAATCGTCGAGCGGCGCGACCAGATCTTGATGACTTCATTGCGGCCCGATTCCCGGCTCTTTTCCGCCTTGCGGAGGACGTGGGAGTCGACGAAGGGGCCTTTCCAAACAGAACGTGTCATGTGTTATCGACCCTTCTTGCGCGCGTGGCGGGAGCGGATGATGTATTTGTCCGTTCCCTTGTTCTTGCGGGTGCGGGCACCCTTGGTAGGCTTGCCCCACGGGGTCACCGGGTGACGCCCGCCCGAGGTGCGGCCTTCGCCGCCGCCATGCGGGTGGTCGATCGGGTTCATCACGACACCGCGGACCGACGGGCGCTTGCCGTAATGGCGGTTGCGCCCGGCCTTGCCGAGGTTCTGGTTCGAGTTGTCGGGGTTCGACACGGCGCCGACGGTGCAGAAACATTCCTGACGCACCATCCGCAGCTCGCCCGAGGACAGGCGGATCTGCGCATAGCCGCCATCGCGGCCGACGAACTGGGCATAGGTGCCCGCGGCGCGCGCCAGCTGACCGCCCTTGCCCGGCTTCAGCTCGACATTGTGGACGATCGTGCCGATCGGCAGGCCGGTGAAGGGCATCGCGTTGCCCGGCTTCACGTCTGCCTTGACCGAGGCGACGACCTTGTCACCGACGCCGAGGCGCTGCGGCGCCAGGATATAGGCCTGTTCGCCATCCTGATAGCGGATCAGCGCGATGAAGGCGGTGCGGTTGGGATCGTATTCGATCCGCTCGACCGTGGCGGGAACGTCGCGTTTGGTGCGCTTGAAGTCCACCACGCGGTAAAGACGCTTCGCGCCACCGCCGCGGCGCCGCATCGTGATCCGTCCGGTGTTGTTCCGGCCGCCCTTCTTGGTCAGCCCCTCGGTGAGAGACTTGACCGGACGCCCTTTCCAAAGCTCCGAACGGTCGATCAGCACCAGCCCGCGCTGGCCAGGCGTCGTCGGATTGTACGACTTGAGTGCCATGCTTTCTGTCTTCCGTCAGCTTTGGGGCCTCGTGCCCCGGTTTCAAAAAATTCCGGCCCCGGTCAAAACCGGGGCCGAAGATTCGGCGCCTTCTATCAGAGACCCGTGGTCACGTCGATAGTGTTGCCCTCCTCGAGGGTAACGTAGGCTTTCTTGGTATCCTTGCGGCGGCCCATCTGGCCGCGGAACCGCTTTGCCTTGCCCTTGGTGATGGTCGTGTTCACGGCCTTCACCTTGACACCGAAGAGGCCTTCGACGGCCTCCTTGATCTGCGGCTTGTTGGCGTCCATCGCCACCTCGAACACCACGGCGCCGCTTTCGGACGCCATTGTGGCCTTCTCGGTGATGACCGGCTTGCGGATCACGTCGTAATGTTCGGCCTTCGCGCTCATTTCAGTCGAGCCTCCAGTGCTTCGACACCCGCCTTGGTCAGCACAAGCGTGTCACGCTTGAGGATGTCATAGACATTCGCGCCCACCGACGGCAGCACATCGAGACCCTCGATGTTGCGCGCGGCGCGGGCGAAATTCTCGTTCACCTCGGCCCCGTCGATCACCAGCGCACGCTTCCAGCCCAGGTTCTTGACCGACTTGGCCAGAACCGAGGTCTTGGCCTCCGCCAGGTTCGCCTCGTCCAGGATGACCAGCTCGCCCGCGGCCATCTTGGCCGACAGCGCGTGGCGCAGCCCCAGCTTGCGGAACTTCTTGGTCAGGTCATGGGCGTGGCTGCGCGGGGTCGGACCCTTGTAGATACCACCCTTGCGGAAGATCGGCGCGTTGCGGTCACCGTGGCGTGCGCCGCCGGTGCCCTTCTGGCGATAGATCTTCTTGGTCGAGTAGCTGGTCTCGGACCGGGTCTTGACCTTGTGGGTGCCGGCCTGCGCCTTGTTGCGCTGCCAGCGCACCACGCGGTGCAGGATGTCGGCGCGCGGCTCCAGCCCGAAGATCTCGTCGCCGAGATCAACGGTGCCGGCCTTGCCGCCGTCCAGCTTGATCACGTCGCGTTTCATTCGTCGCTATCCTTCTTGTCGGCCTCGATGTCGGCCTGGGCTTCCTTCAGCGCGGCAGCCTCTTCGGCGGCCTGGGCCTCGGCGGCGGCCTTCGCGGCGGCTTCCTCCTCGGCGGCGGCCTGGGCGGCGGCCTCCTCGGCGGCCTTGGCGGCTTCCTCGGCATGCGACTTCAGCGCGGCGGGCAGGATGATGTTCTCGGGCGTCGGCTTCTTCACCGCGTCCTTGATCGTAACCCAGCCGCCCTTCGAGCCGGGAACCGCGCCCTTGACCATGATCAGGCCACGGTTGGCATCGGTGCGCACCACCTGCAGGTTCTGCGTGGTCACGCGGGCGGCACCCATGTG
>JBAVQZ010000396.1:0-2323 GCA_049694515.1 Paracoccaceae bacterium
TTCATCATGGTGCCCGCCATGATCTATATCCTGAACATGCCGACCAAGGTGGTGGTCGGCACGTCGCTGTTCCAGATCATCTTCGTCACGGCCTTCACCACCTTGATGCATGCCGTCACCAACTACACCGTGGACATGGCGCTGGCGGTGCTTCTTCTGGTCGGCGGCGTGATCGGAGCACAGCTCGGCACGCAGTTGGGCCTGCGCCTGAAGGCCGAGCAGATGCGGATCCTGCTGGCGCTTCTGGTGATGGCGGTCTGCGGCAAGCTGGCGCTAGACCTGTTCCTGCACCCGGCCGACCTGTTTTCGCTGGAAACGGGGCCGGTGTGATGATGGGCCGCCTGCTTCTCTTCTTCGTCCTTGCGATGCCGCTCCGCGCCGACGCGCAGCCCGAAGAGGTCGTAGCGGCACTCAGCCAGGCGCGCGTCTCGATCACCGCGAATTTCAGCGGCTCGGAAATCCTGGTCTTCGGCGCGGTGAAGCGCAGCGCGCCGGAGCCGGAGGGCCCGCCGCTTCAGGTGATCGTGACCATCGCCGGCCCGCGCGAGCCGATTACCGTGCGCCGGAAAAGCCGCGAGTTCGGCATATGGGTCAATACCGAAGCGGTGGACGTCGATGCCGCACCCACCTTCTATGCGGTGGCCGCCACCGTGCCGCTGGCGGACGCGATCTCGAACACCGAGGATCTGCGCTACAAGGTGTCGATCCAGCGGATGATCCGCTCGGTAGGGGCGCCGCCTACCGTCAGGAATTCCGAGGCCTTCACTCAGGCCCTGATCCGGCTGCGGGTGAAGGACGGGCATTACACGATCCACGAAGGCGGGGTGAGCCTGTCGGAGGGCACTTTGTTCCGCAGTTCCATCGCCCTGCCCGCCAACCTGACCGAGGGCGAATACACCGCGCGCATATTCCTGACGCGCGGCGGGCAGGTGATCGACAGCCACACAACGGGACTGGATGTCACGATGGTCGGGCTGGAACGCTGGACCTTCAACCTGGCGCATCAAAGGCCGCTGATCTATGGGATCCTGTCGATCTTCATCGCGATCGCGGCCGGCTGGGGCGCGTCGGCAGTGTTCCGTTACATCCGCGGCTGATCCGCCTCTGCGGCAAGCTCCAGCGGCGCGGGGGCGGCGGTCAGATCCGCCACCGAAAGTGGTGCCGTGGGCCGCGCCAGGCGGTTTCGCATCACCCAGAACAGCCGCGTTTCGGCCCGCGTGATCGCCACATAGGCCAGCCGCTTCCACAAGGGCTGGCCGGCCTCGATCCGCCCCATCCGCGCCGCCGCGTAAAGGTCCGGCGCGAAGACTTGCACATCGCGCCATTGCGAGCCCTGCGCCTTGTGGATCGTCACCGCCGCCCCGTGCAGGAAGGTCGCGCCCATGTTGGCCGCGAAGGGGATGAACGGCTCCTCCTCGCCCGGCAATTCGATCTTTACGATGGACGCGGCCGAGACCTGCGGATCCTCGGCGCCGATGACGTGCAGCCGCGAAAAACCGGGTCTGCGGCCGGGGCCGAGATAAATGACCTGCGCGCCCTTGATCAGCCCGCGCGCCTCGAGGTCCAGCCGCTTCTTGCGGTGTTTGAGCGGCAGTTCCAGCCCGTCGCAGATCAGCGGCTCGCCAGGCAGAAGCGAATCGACTGGCGCGCCATAGGCGGCGCGGAAGGCCTGGATCAGGCGGATGCGCGTGGCATTGCGCCAGACCAGCACAGGCGAGCGCGCCATCAGGTCGGCCTCCACCCGGCCGGCCATGACCACGCGCTCGTCACGCGCGGCGATTTCCTCGACCTTGCGCTCGAACGCCTCGAAGCCGATCTCGGGGTCGCCCAGGGCGTGGGCGAGATCCAGGATCGGATTGTCCTCGGCCTGACGGTGGATGCGGTGCAGGATCAGCTTGCGCTTCTCCGGCAACCCGTCGAACACCATCTGCCCCGACTGGTTCACCGGCGCCAGCTGTGCCGGATCGCCGAAGATCAGCAGGGTGGGAAAGATCTCCTGCAAATCCTCCACCTGCCGCGCGTCCAGCATCGACGCCTCGTCGACGAAGCCGATATCCAGCGGATCCTCCCGCCGCTTCCAGCCGCGGATGAAATCGCTGCCCCTCAGCCCCGCGGCCGCCAGCGCGCCGGGGATCGACCGGTGCGACTTGTAAAACGCCGCCGCCCGGTCGAGCGCGACATCGGTCAGCCCCTCGATCTCGGGGCGGTCGCCGTTTCCCGCCAGCCACTCGGCGATCTTCTCGTATTCCGGGTCATAGACGGGGGTATAGAGGATTCGATGAATGGTGGTCGCCGGCACCCCGCGCGAGCGCAGCACGCTGGC
>JBAVQZ010000397.1:0-1843 GCA_049694515.1 Paracoccaceae bacterium
CCACAGGAACGGGCGGGACAGCAGAACCTTGCCAGTCCGCCCTTCCAGCGCCGCCATCGCCGCGCGCAGGGTCGCCTCCAGCAGCGCGTCCTGCGCGCCGTCATCGGCAAACCCGGTGCCCAGCCGCAAATGGTCCCTGAACTGGCTCACAGGCAGCGCCGCGGCAGGCACTGCGGTCTGCTCGATCAACATCATGTGCATCTTCTCCAGATTTGGCCTCCGGCCCGGGATGGCGCGCGCCGCCCGCATCGCTCGGACGGAGGGAGCAGCTAGACAATGCGGGAAGAATCCCTGGCGCGCGCCGGACCGCCCCGCCGGGGCGGCCCATTCGACGGATGGCCTTACGCCACCGAGAATTTCAGCAGCTTGATCGCGGCGAAGTCGCTCACGTCGCCGCCCACCCGCTTGGTCGCATAGAACAGCACATGCGGCTTGGCCGAGAACGGGTCGCGCAGCACGCGCAAGTCCGGCCGCTCGGCCACGGTATAGCCCGCACGGAAATCGCCAAACGCCACCGCAACGCTGCCCGACGCGATGTCGGGCATGTCCTCGGCGATCAGCACCGGGTAGCCCAGCAGCCGCGCCGGTTCCCCGGCGGCAAGGCCGTCGGACCACAGGAAGCGGCCATCGGCATCCTTCATCTTCCGTACCACGCCCGCGGTCTTGGAGTTCATGACGAAACTGGCCCCGGCGCGGTATTCCGCCCCCAGCGCATAGACCAGGTCCAGCATCGCGTCGGCCGGCGCCGCCGCGTCGAAATCGCCATCCGTGCCGGTGGCGACATAGCCGAGCGAGCCCCAGGACCAGTTGCCATCGGCCACCTGGCTGTGGGTCAGGATACCCGTGGGCTTGTCCGCGCCGTCGCCATTGATGAAGGCCGCCGCCTCGGCCCTCGCGAAGCGGTCGGCGATGCGGCCCGCCAGCCAGCCTTCGATGTCGAAGGCGCTGTCGTCCAGCAGCCGCTGGCTGGCCTTGGGCATCGCGCTGAGCTCGTGCAGCGGAATGGTGACCCGCTCGATCTGCGGCGTGTCGGTCTCGGTGACGGTGCCGGTCTCGCTCGCCCAGCCCGAGCCGAACTCGGTATGATCCACCAGCACGTCGAAGGATGTCGCCTCGACGCTGACCACCTGCGCCACCGACCGGATCGAGGCGGTGGATTTCAGCACCGACTTGATCGTCTCGGCGGTCTGCGGATCGACAAGATAACCGCCCTCGGCCGCCACGGCGGTGGACATCGCCTTTTCCTCCACCGGCAGGCCGCGCAGCGCATCGTCGTCGCCGGTCCGAAGATAGGCGGCAAACGCCTTCTGATGCGGCGCCTCGGTCTCGGCGGCGGTAGCAAGGGCGGGGCGCCCTGTGAAATTGGATTTACGGTCCAGCATGGTCAGTCGCTCTTCCTGTTGTTGAAGTCTCGATTTAACGTTGTCCTGAAATATCCTGAAATCGCTCAGGAAACCCGTCAGGGCGGATTTCACCTCCGCCAAGGGCGCCTCGCCCGCCGCTCCGGTCTCGATGTTGCTCATGTCTCGATCCTGTCTGAGTGAGAGGTTGTCGCGCCGGGTCATCACGCGCCCCCGGCCAGCGCATGGCGCGCGCCCTCCAGGGCGTCGGCCAGGTCGCGCAGAAACGCCTCGGCAGGCTCGCCCGCCTTGGCGCCGACCCGCGCATCGGGAAGCATCGGAAAGGTGACCAGCGACACCTCCCAAAGCTCCAGTTCCGCCAGCAGGCGCCGCCCGCCGGCCTCCTTCTGCGCCCGCCGGGTGCGGTACCCGATCGACAGCCCGTCGATCGCCCCCGCCTCGATCAGCGCCGCCGCCTCGCGGCCGCGCATCACATCGGTCAG
>JBAVQZ010000398.1:0-3252 GCA_049694515.1 Paracoccaceae bacterium
GCCGAGGCGAGCGAGGTCGTGGTGACGATGCTGGCCGACGATCCGGCCTCCGAGGCGGTGCATACCGGCCCTGACGGGCTGTTCGCGGCCGGGGGCGGCGCGCGGCTGTTCGTCGAGATGGGCACGATGAGTCCTGATCATATCCGGCATCTGGCCGAGATCGCGCCGCCGGGCGTTACGGTGATCGACGCGCCGGTGTCGGGCGCCACTCAGGCGGCCGAGGCGGCGCAACTGATGATCATGGTCGGCGCCGATAAAGAAACCGCCGCGCCCGCGATGCCGCTGTTCGAGGCGATGGGGCGCAAGACGATCTGCCTCGGGACGACGGGCGCCGGCGCGGTGATGAAGCTAGCGGTCAATTCGATGATCCACGGTCTCAACCAGACCGTGTCCGAGGCGCTGACCCTGGCCGAGGCTGCCGGCATCGCACCGGAGGCCGCCTTTGATGCGATCGAAGCCTCGGCCGCCTGCGCGCCGATGCTGAAATACCGCCGCCCGCTTTACCTGGACGAGGCGGCCAACCCGGTGACCTTCACCGTCGCCCTGGCCCGCAAGGACATGGAGGTGACAGAGGCGCTGGCCCGGAAGGTGGGCGTGGCGATGCCGCAGGGGCAGCTCAATCTCGACACGCTCAAAAAGGCCGAGGCGCAGGGCTATGGCGCCCGCGACATGGCCTCGATCCTGAATTTCATGCGAGAGGGGAACAAATGAAGGCGGCATTGTTCGTCGGCGGCTGGGAAGGCCACAGCCCGACCGATTTTTCGGACTGGTGCGAAAATCTGCTCAAGGACAATGGCTTCGATGTCGATGTCCACACGGCGCTGGCGCCGTTGGCCGAGCCCGACAGTATGGGGGACGTGGACCTGATCGTACCGATCTGGTCCTCGGCGCGCTCCTCGCACCAGCCGGAATTCGGCAACATGACCCGCGAGGAGGAACTGGGCCTGCTTAAGCTGATCGGCGCGGGCTGCGGAATCGCCGGCTGGCATGGGCATATGGGCGACGCCTTCCGCGACCATCCTACCTATCATTTCCTGATCGGCGGGCAGTTCGTGGCGCACCCGCCCGGCTGGCCCGACAACCCGGTGCCCTCGGACGATTTCGTTGATTACCCTGTTACCGTGACGCGGCCCGACGACCCGATCATGCAGGGCATCCGTAGCTTCCGCCTGCATTCCGAGCAGTATTACATGCTGGTCGATCCCTCGAACGAGGTGCTGGCGACCACCACTTTCTCGGGCGATCACCTGTGGTGGATCGAAGGGACCGTCATCCCGGTCGTCTGGAAGCGGCGCTGGGACAAGGGGCGGGTCTTCTATTGCTCGATAGGGCACACGCTGGACGACCTGAAAGTGCCGCAGGTGACCGAGATCCTGCGCCGGGGCATGATCTGGGCGGCGCGCAAGCCGAAGTGAGCGCGGGTTTTGTGGCCGCCCGTCCCGCCGGGCCGGGAATTGCCCGTTGTCGCATGTCGCGAACAGGCCGCGACCTTGCGATCAGATCTGGCCCAGATGCGCCGCGCAACCCGTCAGCGCGGCATAGTCGTCCTTGATGACCGACAGGGCGAATTCCTCCATCATCGCGGTGAAGCGGCCCTTTCCGTGAAACGCACCGGCGAAGCCCAGCCCGGACAGGTGCGGCGCCATTGCGCGCGCCACCCCGCCGCACAGGAAAATCCCGCCGAAGGGCAGGAAGGTCAGCGCCAGGTTGCCCGACACGATGCCCAGGTGGCGGGTGAAGACGCGCGCGGTCTGTTCGGCCGCCGGCGACTCGCCCGCGCCCAGCAGCGTCATGACCTCGGCCGCGTCGGCCTGCGCGGGCGTTCCGGCGCGGGTCGTGATCCAGGAATAGAGCCGCGCCAGGCCGCGTCCCGACAGAACGTCCTCGACCGCCGCGAAATCATCGCTGCCGCACACGAAGCGCGCCAGATCCAGATCCTCGTCATTCTCGACGGGCAGGGCGGTATGGCCGGCCTCGGCGGCCGTCACGACGCGGCCCGACGGTCCGTGCAGGACCGCCGAGACGTTGAACCCGGTGCCCACGCCGATCACCAGCTTGGTGGCTGCGCCGTCTTCGGGCCGGCCGGGCAGGAGCGGGGCGAACGAGCTGGCCGGCAGGTGATCGACCGCCTGTCCCTGCGCCTGGAGATCGTTGAGGATCGCCACCCGGTCAGAGCCCGAGGCGCGCCGCAACGTGTCTTCGTCGATCTGCCAGTCCAGATTGGTCATCTTGCCGACGCCGTTGCGGACGGGCCCGGCCACGGCGACGCAGGCGCCTGACAGCGGTGCGCCGCCGCGCCCGTCCAGGTAATGTCGCAGCACGGTTTCCAGGTCCGGGTATTCGGCATTGCGGAAGCGGTGGATCGTGTCGGTCAGCAGCGCCGGACCGCGGGCCAGGGCTACGCGGGTGTTCGTGCCACCGATATCGGCAACCAGCGCCGGGGCCTCGGTCATCCGCATCTCCGTTTCCGCGCTTACCGGGCCAGCGCCCGGGTGAGTTCGTGATAGGACGCTTTCGGGGTGCGCCGCAAGGTTTCGAAATCGACATGGACAAGCCCGAACCGCTTGTCATAGCCAAGCGCCCATTCGTAATTGTCCAGCAGCGACCAGGTGAAATAGCCCGCCACCGGCACGCCTTCGGCCAGAGCCCGCTTCACCTGCGCCAGATGCCTGTCAAGAAAGTCGATCCGGGCCTGATCCGCGATGTGGTTCCCGACGATAGGTTCATCATTGGCCATGCCGTTCTCGGTCACGAAAAGCGGCAGGCCCTTTGTGTATTCGCGGTCCACCCAAGTCAGGAAGTGGTGCAGCCCCTCGGGGTAGATCTCCCAGCCCATCGCGGTCTTGGGCAGTGGTCCGGGCACCTCGTGATGACCGGGCCAGGGGGTGTCGTCGGGCGCGATCAGCTTGCGGGTGTAATAGTTCAGCCCGAGCCAGTCGAGCGGCGCGCGGATCACCGCGAAATCATCCTGCCAGCCCTTCGGCAGGTGCGGGGCGAAGCCCTCCATCACCTCGGCAGGGTATTCGCCGCGGAACAGACCCGACAGAAAGAACCGGTTGTAATAGGCGTCGTAAAGCCGCGCCGCCGCGCGGGCGTCGGGGCCGTCATAAGCCGGCGCGGCGTATTCGAAATTGCACACGGCGCCAAGGTTGGACATGCCCAGGCCGCGCATCGACTGGATCGCGGTGCCGTGGGCCAGCAGGACGTGATGCATCGCGCGCGCGGTGGCGCGGATGTCGCGCAGCCCCGGCG
>JBAVQZ010000399.1:0-4159 GCA_049694515.1 Paracoccaceae bacterium
GGTCCATCCTGGTGATCGAGGCGCGCGCGACCGTCGACATCCCGAAAGCCAGGTGCAGCGTGCCGGCGGGTACCGGGATGTCGTCGACATAGCGCGCCTGTCCGGTGACGTGCAGTGCGGCGGCATCGTGGGGCAGGGGTTTGGTCACGCTCATGGCTGTACCTCCAGCACCCGAGCCGCGGCACCGGTATCCTCCAAGAAATATCGCCGCAGCATTCCTCGCGCCGCCGTGAGGCGATACTCGGATGAGGCGCGCATGTCGCTCATCGGGGCGAAGTCCTTCTCCCAGGCCGCGCTCGCGGCGGCAATGCTCTCCTCGTTCCAGGGCTGGCCGGTCAGCGTCTCCTCGACCTGCGCCGCGCGCTTGGGGATGCCCGCCATGCCGCCAAAGGCGATACGCGCGGCGGTCACGATGCCGTCTTCGACGCTGATGTTGAAACAGCCGCAGACGGCCGAGATGTCCTGGTCGAAGCGCTTGGAAAGCTTGTAACATTTCAGCCGGTCGGGCTGACGCGGGATGCTGATCGCCTCGACGAATTCGCCCGGTGCGCGGTCCTGCTTGCCGTAGTCGATGAAAAAGTCCTCAAGCGGCATGTCGCGCCACGAATCGCCTTTTCGCAGGTGCAGCGTTGCCCCCAGCGCGATCAGCGCCGGCGGCCCGTCGCCGATGGGCGAGCCGTTGGCGATGTTGCCTCCGATGGTGGCCGCGTTGCGGACCTGGACCGATCCGTAGCGGCGGATGAGTTCGGCGAAATCCGGGTGGTGGTCGGCCATGGTCGCGCGCAGATCGCTCAAGCTGACGCAGGCGCCGATGCGAATCGCGTCATCCGTGACGGTGATTTCTTTCAGGTCGTCGCAGCCGTTCAGGAATGCCACCGGCGTCAGGTCGCGCAGTTGCTTGGTGACCCAGAGGCCGACATCCGTCGCGCCGCCGATCAGCGTTCCATCGGGGTGGGCGGCGTACCAGTCCGCCAGTTCGTCGGCGCTGCGCGGCCTCACCGTGTCGGCGGGGGCTGCCTGCTCGTGCACCGCCGGGAGTGTTTCCGCCGAAGAGAAGGCCAGATCGGCCTTGATCCAGTCGGGCACGGGGCTGGCGGCGGCGGCCTCGGCGGCGCGGATGATCGGGGCGTAGCCGGTGCAGCGGCACAGGTTGCCGGCAAGCTGATCGTTCCAGTCCGTGGCACCGTTCGCGTGGGCAGTGGCCATCGAAACCACAAAGCCCGGCGTGCAGAACCCGCATTGCGAGCCGTGATGCGCGATCATCGCTTCCTGCATCGGGTGGAGCCGGCCGTCGGGTCCCGAGATCCCCTCTACGGTGCGCACTGCCTTGCCGTGGAGCTGCGGAAGGAACAGGATGCAGGCGTTCATCGCCCTCGCGATGCCGTCCTCGGTGACCATCACCGTGCAGGCGCCGCAGTCGCCCTCGTTGCAGCCTTCCTTGGTCCCGGTCAGGCCGCGCCGCTCCCGCAGCCAGTCCAGCAGGGTGCGCGTGGGCGGCTCGTCCTCCACGCGAACGGTCTCTCCATTCAGAAGAAACACGGGTCCGGTCATGTGAAATCCAGCACCGCTTTCTGTTTCGCGGTTCCTTCCGCGCTGCACCGGCCCGATGCGGCGTAAAGCCGGTGCTCTCCCAGATATTCTTTTGTTCCAATCAGGAAAGCCGTCGAATCATCATTTGGCAAGCCCTGCGTCAAGCGGGCGCAGGCGAAACAGTTTCATGCAATTCCTGATAATCTCGCCCGCCTGACGCGGCGAAATGCCCGTGCCTTCGGTTTTGACAGCGTGGCACCGGCGGCTTAATTGCTGCGCATGGCAGATGCACCATCCACAGGCGCGCCGATCCGCTGGCAGGGCGCCGCCGCCTATGGCGCGATCGCCGTAATTGGCGCCGCGCTGTTTTTCGTGTCGCGCGACGCGCCGGCGGCGATGCCGGTCTGGGGGCCCTACGATTTCTCCTGGCCGATCTATCTGACCGCCGCGTTGAGCCTGTTCTGGTACCTGCGCGGATTGTTCCGGATGGATGCCGAGGACTGGCCGCCGCTCTGGCGCATCCTCAGCTTTTTTCTCGGCCTCCTGGCGATCTACGCCGTGGTGCAGACCCGGTTCGAATACCTTGCCCAGCACATGTTCTTCCTCAACCGCATTCAGCACGTGGCGATGCATCATGTCGGGCCGGTCTTCCTGGCGCTGAGCATGTGCGGCCCGGTGATCCTGGCCGGCGCGCCGGACTGGCTGCGGCGGGTGGCCGGCGCGCGTCCGGTCGGAATGGTCATGGCGGTCGTGCAGCAGCCGGTGATCGCAACGGTCCTGTTCGTCGGGCTGTTCTATTTCTGGCTGATCCCGCCGGTGCATTTCGTCGCCATGCTGGACCCGCTGCTGTATCAGGTGATGAACTGGACCATGGCGGTGGACGGCATCCTGTTCTGGGCATTGGTGCTGGACAGCCGGCCCTGCCCGCCGGCGCGGCTGCGCTTCGGCATCCGCGCGGCGCTGGCGGGGATCGTGATGTTCCCGCAAATCCTGCTTGGAGCGGTGATCACTTTCGCCACGACAGACATCTTCCCGTACTACGCTTTCTGCGGCCGGCTGTTTCCGTCGGTCGGGCCGGTGGCGGATCAGCAGATCGGCGGGATCGTGATCTGGATCCCGCCCGCGATGATGAGCCTGATCGCGCTGCTTGTGGTCGTCGGCAACATGCGCCGCGCCGAGCGGTAGCCAAACGATCGCGCATCGGGCCGGACGTGCCGTCAGCTGCCGCGCGGCATCGGCGTCTCGCCTCGGTTATAGGGCTTCCAGTCCTTGATCTCGGGATAGAACTGCCGCCGCCAGACGCGCACCCGCGGGTTCATGCGCCGTCGCCACAGCGGCGGGACCATCGCCAGCGCGGTCATCGCCGGATAGCCCAGCGGCAGCTGGGGCGCCTCGTTCTCGGAGTAGTTCTGCAGCAGCGGGAAGCGCCGGTCGGGCTTGTAGTGGTGATCGGAATGGCGTTGCAGATTGATGAGCAGCCAGTTGGACGCCTTGTGCGCGGCATTCCAGCTGTGGCGCGGCTGAACATGCTCATACTTGCCGTCGCCGAGATGTTTGCGGGTCAGCCCGTAATGCTCGACGTAGTTGGTCAGTTCCAGCTGCCAGACGGCGATCAGCGCCTGCCACAGGAACAGCAGCAGCCCGATCCAGCCACCCAGCAGCAACGCCAGCAGCAGCGCCGCGCCCTGGAGCATTGCGTACCGCCAGAACGGGTTGGAGCGGTGCCAGCGCGGCAGCCCCTTGCGCGCCAGCATCTGCGCCTCGGCCCGCCAGGCCGAGGGTGGGCATTCCCGCAGCACACGCAGGAAAAAGCGGTGGAAGCCCTCGTTATAGCGCGCGGTCACCGCGTCGCGCGGGGTGCCGACATGGCGGTGATGCACCAGCAGGTGTTCCGAGCGGAAATGGCTGTACAGCACCATCGCCAGCAGCAGGTCGCCCAGTGCGCGCTCCAGCCGGTTCTTCTGGTGCAGCAGTTCATGGGCATAGACGATGCCGACCGTGCCGGATATCACCCCCAGCCCGAAGAACAGCACGATCGTTTCCAGCGGGCCAAGATGGTCGGTATGCGTCACCCACCAGATCAGCCCGTAGATCGTGACGAACTGGACGGGAAACCAGATCACCGTGATCAGCCGGTACCAGAACAGATCGGCCGTCGGCGTCCAGGTGTCGGCGTTTTCGGTGTTCAGCCCGGTGACGGCATCCAGCAGCGTCACCATGAACCAGCCATAGATCGGCAGCAGCAGGACCGTCCAGCCGCCGATGGCAGCCCCGATCAGCGCCAGCGGAATCAGCCCGAGCGACAGCCAGAAGGGCAGGGCGCTTTGCAGCCTTGCGACCTGCGATGCTGGGATCATTCGTCTCTCCGTTCGCACCTTTGCGCCCCCTTGTTCCGTATACCGCCCGATCACGCGCGGTTCAAAGACGAATACGCCAGGTCGAAGGCCTTTCTCATCACCGTGGGCAGATCCGAGGGACGGAATCGGCCGGGCGCGACGAAGGCGCCGGTTTCCGGGGTTGCGCCCTGCGGCACCTCGGCCACGCGCAGCGCGAGGCGCAGGTGGAAATGGGTGAAGGTGTGGCGCACCTCAACGCCCGTCTCTTCCCAAGTGCCGGGCAGCGGCGGCAA
>JBAVQZ010000400.1:0-5747 GCA_049694515.1 Paracoccaceae bacterium
CGCTGCGGCTGCCGCCGCGCCTGCCGGTCCGGCGACCGAAACCGTGCTCAAGATGTACGAGGGGCGCGAGTTCGAGGAGGTCAAGCTCGACGGGATGCGCAAGACCATCGCCGCGCGCCTGACCGAGGCCAAGCAGACCATCCCGCATTTCTACCTGCGCCGCGATATCAGGCTCGACGCGCTGCTGAAATTCCGCTCCCAGCTCAACAAGCAGTTGGAAGGGCGCGGGGTGAAGCTCAGCGTCAACGACTTCATCATCAAGGCCTGCGCGCTGGCGCTGCAATCGGTGCCCGACGCCAACGCCGTTTGGGCCGGCGACCGGGTGTTGAAGCTCAAGCCCTCGGACGTGGCCGTGGCCGTGGCGATCGAGGGCGGTCTGTTCACGCCCGTGCTGAAGGATGCCGAGATGAAGTCGCTCTCGGCGCTTTCGGCCGAGATGAAGGACCTCGCCACCCGCGCCCGCGACCGCAAGCTCGCCCCGCATGAATACCAGGGCGGCAGCTTTGCCATTTCCAATCTCGGGATGTTCGGAATCGACAATTTCGACGCGGTCATAAATCCGCCGCATGGCGGCATCCTTGCCGTCGGCGCCGGGGTCAAGAAGCCCGTGGTCGGCGCGGATGGCGAGATTACCACCGCCACGGTGATGTCGGTCACGCTGTCGGTCGATCACCGGGTGATCGACGGGGCGCTCGGCGCCGATCTACTCAAGCACATCGTGGAGAACCTGGAAAACCCGATGGTCATGCTGGCCTGACCTGACAGGCCGGACAGACGGACAGAAGCGCGGGCCCGACGGGTCCGCGCTTTCTCGTTGCCGTATGATCCATCTCAAGGCCGTGCGGCGGCAGCGCTGCTAGTGTTTGTCCGAGCCCATGATTCAGGAAAGGCCCGAAAATGGACTGGAAAGCGGAACTGGACAATACGAACGCCAACATGAGTGGCTTCCGGAAGGAGCGGGCCAGCGTCGCCGATGGCTTCACGTCCCTGCACAAGGCCGCGATGGCCGACGGCGCCCTGCCCCGGAAGGAGAAAGAGCTGATCGCGCTTTCCATCGGAATCGCCCGGCAATGCGTCGATTGTATCGGCTTTCACGTTAAGGCCGCCGCCGCCGCCGGCGCCACGCGCGAGGAGGTCGCCGACGCGGTCGGCGTCTGCATGATGATGGGCGGCGGGCCGTCCTTCATGTATGGCGTAAAGGCGCTCGAGGCCTACGACCAGCTCTGCGCCTGATCCGGCTCGGGGGCGCTGCTTCAGCCGCGCCTCCCGCCACCGGGCAGAAGCTGATCCATCGAAACCGATGGCTGCGGGCAGCCGGCCTCGCCCACCACCTTGGCGGGCACCCCGGCCACGGTGGTCTTTGGCGGCACGTCATGCAGCACGACCGAGCCCGCCGCGATGCGCGAACAGCAGCCGACCTTGATGTTGCCCAGCACCTTCGCCCCGGCGCCGATCAGCACGCCGTCGCCGATCTTGGGGTGGCGGTCTTCCTCTTCCTTGCCGGTGCCGCCCAGTGTCACAGAGTGCAGCATCGACACGTTGTCGCCGACCACCGCCGTTTCGCCAATGACGATGGAATGGGCATGGTCGATCATGATGCCCTTGCCGATCCGGGCGTTGGGGTGGATGTCCACCCCGAATTCCTCGGACACACGCATCTGGATGAAATAGGCCAGATCGCGCCGCCCTTCGCGCCACAGCCAATGGCCCAGCCGATAGGCCTGAAGCGCCTGGAACCCCTTGAAATACAGCAGCGGCTGCAAATAGCGGTGGCAGGCCGGATCGCGGTCATAGACCGCCATCAGGTCGGCCCGCGCCGCGTCGGTCAACCCGCCATCGGCCGCATAGGCCGCATCCGCGATCTCGCGCAGCATCTGGTCCGACATCTCGCCTGACGACAGTTTCAGCGAGATCCGGTAGGCCAGCGAATTATGCAGCGCCTTGTGATGCAGAACGCTGGAATGGATCAGCCCGCCCATCAGCGGCTCGTCACGCACGGCCTGCTCGGCCTCGTCGCAGATGCGCTGCCAGACGGGATCCACGGGTGCGATTTTCGCGCGGGTTTCGGCCATCTCGTTCCCTTTCATTGCGGCACCAGCCTACAACAGATATGCCGGAGGGCACAATTTCAACCTCGCCCGGCACAGGAATGTGAGCATGACCGACGAGCGGACGGAAATCTACCGCGCCCGACTGGAAGCAATGCTGACCGATCTTGCCCAGGAGAACGCGCTGGGCGAAGACGGCACGAAGACCGTCGCGCTGGATCAGCAGTCGGTGGGGCGGCTGTCGCGCATGGACGCGCTGCAGCAGCAGGCGATGTCGAAAGCGACGCAGGCCCGCCGCGCCGGGTCCGAAAAACGCATCCGCGCCGCGCTGGGGCGCATCGCCGAAGGCGAATTCGGCTATTGCATGCAATGCGGCGAGGAGATCGCCGAGAAGCGCCTCGATCTCGACCCGACCGTGCCCACCTGCATCAGCTGCGCCCGCGGTTAGACGCTGCGCGTTCCGCGCGCCAGGCCACCAGCGTGTCGAAGACCAGCGCCATGCAGCGGCAGTAATCCGACACGTCCAGAAACGGCTCCGGCGCGGTCGCGCCCCGTTGCGCCACGGCCATGAGCGAGCCGTTGCCCCAGTCCGGATGTGCGCGCCCGAACCGCTTGCGGTAGGCATCCGCCGCCCCCGCCCGCGTCAACATTCCGCGCAGCGCATCGCGGCGCGCCCGCTCGGGCAGCGGCAACAGGGCGCGTGCGGCAGCCACCACATCGCCATGCAGGACCGGCCGCATCGCTCAAACGCGCCCCAGAATGCTTTTCACCCACGGCTCAGCCATTGATCCCGATCCTTTCGAAAAGCCCCGGTCCGAACCGGTCGGAAATCTGCGCCACCTCGATGGCGAAGGGCGCCACCGCCCCGTCCGCCGCCTGGTCAGCCGCGCTGTAACTCCATTCCGGGGCGTCCACCGTTTCCTCGCGCAGAACCGTATCGTCCCCGGCCCGCACGCGCAGAAGGTAAAGCTCCCTCGCCTCGCCCAGCGGAACGTCGTAGGAGGCCCAGCTGTCGCCGTCGATCCGGGTGCGCCGTATCCAGCGAACGGAAAGGTTCCCCGCCTGATCCGGCGCGACACGCAGGTGACAGGGCGACAGCGGCCGCAGCCCCACCCCGTCGAACGCCTCGACGAGATGGGTATAGGACGGATCGTCATAAACCCGCCCCGCCGGACCGATCCTGTAATGCCGCGCCAGCCCGCGCTCCGACGGGGCCAGCGCGATCTGTTCGGGCGCGCCGTTCAGCAACACGAATCGGCTGCCCACGGGCCAGGCATCTGGCATCAGCGCATCGCTGCCGCCCTGGCCACGCAACCGCAGGCGAAGGTCATAGGTGTCCGGCGCCACCAGCGTCGCCTCGGCGAATTGGAACAGTTCCCAGTTGGCCGCGGACCCATCGCCGATCGCCGCGAGGTTGGCGCCGTTCAGCACCGCCGCCGTCGATACGGCCTCAAGCGCCCCGCCGAAAACTTTCACCCGCAGCGCCGCCCCCCTATCCCACATCCCGGCGCGGGCGTGGAAAAGCGGCGTCTCCGTGACCCCGATAATCGATGACGCGGGCAACGTCGTGTTCAGCTCATAGCCGCTGTCCTGCGGCGCGCTGAAAACCGAGACGGAGCCGGGCCAAGGCGTTGCGGTGACGGCAAGATGGGGCGCGTGTTCCACCTCGGACCCCGTGATCAGCGGCAGATCCAGGAACAGCGGATAGACCGGCACAGGCGCCACGAAAGGCGAAAGTGTCACCTTCTGTTCCACCGCGTCCGAGGGGACATAGACATCCGGCTCCACCCGGACCGCCTCTATCAGCCGCGCCTCACCCTGTTCCACCCGGTCGATGCGATAGCGCGCAGGCCCCGCGCCGGTATCCAGTTCGATCACGTCGCCCGCGCCATGATCCATCCGCGACAGCGGCAGGGCAAACCGCGCCCGGTCCCGCGCGACCCGCGCCTCGGCAAGCCAGCGCTCCACGATCCCGCGCCCCTCCGCCTGGGTCAGCGCGAGCTGCAGTTCGCTGACCGACACGGCCCGGCTTTCCACGTCGGGAAAGATCGTCTCGGCGGCGCGCAACTCATACGCTCCGTCGGACTCGACGAAGTTCAACCTGACCCGGCCTGCTGTCTCGGCCTGCGGGGCGCGCGCGGTCTCCAGATCGCCGTCGATCTCATCCGTCACCGCGAGTCCGGCAACCTCGACCACCCCGGAATGCCGTCCGCCCCGGCTGCGGAAAACCAACCGTCCGTCGCGCTCCATCGCGTCGAAGCCGAAGGCCAGCATCAGCGGTTGCAGCGCCGCCCGCGCGCCTTCGATCTCGCGCCCTGCATAGCCGCGCACCAGCCCGTACAGCGCCGAGACATCGACGTCCCGCACGCCCGATTTCGCACAGATCTCGGTCACCACGCCGGCCAGCGCCTGGGCCGACGCGCGCCCGTTGAGCCAATGTCCCCGCGCGTAATTCCCGCTATCCGCCCAAAGCTGGGTATTGGCCGGAAACCACGGGAACGGCCGCGTGTCCCAGGCCCAGACATGCGCGCGGCTCATGTCGATCATCGGCCCGCCATACTCGACCGAAACCGGGTTGTTCGCGGGATCGCCCCAATAGGCGTTCATCGCGCGCAAATACTGCTGCTGGATCAGGTCGTCGCGCCGTCCGGTCGAGTATTTCGGCAGCCCCGACTCCGAGGATTTGGTATCGAGGAATCGGTTGGGCTGGTTGGTGCCCTTGTCGATCGCCGCACAGCCGTATTCGGTGAACCAGATCGGCTTGGACTGCGGCACCCAGGCGGTGGGCTCCGCCTGCCGTACGCCGCCGATCCGCTCGTGATGCTCGTTGAGCCACCAGTTCCGAATGTCCTTGTAGCGGAACACCCAGTCCTCGCCATGCGCGCCATCCTCTATCGGCACGCGGCGCTGCGCGTCCGCCGCCTCGGGCGACGGGTAGTACCATTCATACCCCTCGCCGCCCTCGATATTCGCCTTCAGATAGTCGATCGCGTGAATCGCACCCCAATGGGCGTCGGCATGATCCTCGCCGTCGCGCCAGTCCGACAGCGGCATGTAATTGTCTATGCCGATGAAGTCGATCTCGGGCGCGGCCCAGAGCGGGTCGAGATGGAAATACACATCCCCCGACCCGTCCTGCGGGTGGTAGCCGAAATATTCGGACCAGTCGGCGGCATAGCCGATTTTTACGTCGGGCCCCAGCACGGCACGCACGTCTGCCGCCAGCGCACACAATGCCGCGACCGCTGGAAACCCGCCATCCGCGCCCCTGATCTGCGTCAGGCCGCGCATTTCGGACCCGATGCAGAAGGCCGAAACGCCCCCCGCCGCCGCGCAGAGATGCGCATAATGCAGGATGAACCGGCGATAAGACCATTCCGCAGGGCCGGAATAGGCGGCGCTTCCATCCGCCGTCTCGAAATCGGCGGGTGCGGCGTTGCCGAAAAACGCGGCCACCTCGGCCTCTGCCTGCGCCGTCCCGTCGGGCGAGCCTTCGACCCCCGGCGCGCGTGAGGCGGTGATCCGCCCGCGCCACGGCAGCGCCGGCTGGCCTTCATCTCCGCTCCAGGGATCGGTCAGCGCGTTGCCCGCAAGCTGGTCCATCAGGATGAACGGGTAGAAGGTGACCGCCTTGCCCGCCGCCTTCAGCGCCGCGATGCTTTCCAGCAGCGCGGCATCCGCCGGGCTGCCGCCATAGAC
>JBAVQZ010000401.1:0-2985 GCA_049694515.1 Paracoccaceae bacterium
GCCGAGGCGACCCTGGCCAGCGTGCGCGCGGGGCTGGGATCCATGGGCTAGGCCGGCGGGGCGTCCGCAACGCGGGTCGCGCCGGGTTCAGGCCGATCCGCCCGGCTGATCGGTCGATGCCTCGGGCGCAGTGGGGTGGCTTTCCTCCTCGGCCTGGCGGGCCGCTTCCCGTTCGTCCTCTCTGAGCAGCAGTCGTTCCAGGCGCGCGTTGAGCAGGAACGCCTTTTCCTCCCGCTGCCGCATCTCCAGCGACATGTCCTTGAAAAGCGAGACGGCCATCAAAACCATCAGCAGCATGAACGGGAAGGCGGCGATGATCGACACCGTCTGAAGGCCATAAAGCCCGCCGCTCAGCAGCAGCACCGCCGCCATCATCAGTTGCAGACTGCCCCAGAGGATCCGCACGAAGCGCGTCGGGTTGAGCACGCCCTTGGAGGTGAACATGCCCAGCACGAAGGTCGCGGAATCCGCCGAGGTGACGACGAACATGCACACCAGCATCACCGCGCCGACCGCCAGGATCCCGCCCCCCGGAAGTTGGTCGAGCAGGACGTAAAGCCCCGCGGGCGCTTCCGCGGCGACCGCGTCGGCGATCCCGGCATGTTCGAAGATCTCGAACCGGATCGCCGCGCCGCCGAAGGTCGAGAACCACAGCATGCTCAGCACGACGGGTACGATCATCACGCCCAGGACGAATTCGCGGATCGTGCGTCCGCGCGAAATACGGGCGATGAAACTGCCCACGAAAGGTGCCCAGCTCAACCCCCAGGCCCAGTAGAACATGGTCCATTGCTCGACCCAGTGCTGGCCGGAATAGGGCGTCGTCACGAGGCTCATCTGGATGATGTTGCCCAGATATTCTCCGAGCGTCTGGGTGAACACGCCGAAGATGAACGAGGTCGGACCAAGCGTCAGCACGAACAGAAGCAACGCCGCCGCCAGCGCAAGGTTCGCATTGCTGAGGTATTTTATGCCCTTGTCCAGAGGCGTCATCGCCGAGATCATGTAAAGCACGCCCAGCACGGCAATGATGCCGAATTGCGCGGCAAAGCCGTAAGGAACCCCGCCCAGCCGCGCCAACCCGCTGTTGATCTGCAGTGCGCCCAGGCCCAGCGTCGTGGCGACGCCGAAGATGGTCGAGACCACGGCCAGGATGTCGATCGCCTTGCCCCAGCCTTGGTCGACCCGGTCGCCCAGGAGCGGACGGAACGTCTCGCTGATCAGCCCGTGGCTGTTGTGGCGGAAGCGGACATAAGCGATCGCCAGCCCCACGACCGCGAAATTCGCCCATTGGTGAAGACCCCAGTGAAAGAACGCATAGCGCATCCCCGCCTGCGCGGCGTCGGCCGTGCGCGGCAGCCCCATGCGAAGCGGCGGCTCGTTGAAATGCATCATCGGCTCGGCCACGCCCCAGAAGACCAGCCCGACGCCCATTCCGCCCGAAAAGATCATGGCCAGCCAGCTGGTGAAGGAGAACTCCGCCGGCTCGTCGTCGGGGCCGAGCCTGATCGCGCCGTATTTCGACAGCGCCAGCGACAGCGTGAACACCACGAAGCCGGTCGTCACCAGAAGATACATCCAGCCGACATTGGACGCGGTCGCGTCGAGGATAAGCTGTGCCGTCCGTTCGACCGTGTCGGGGATCGCGGCCGCCGCCACGACGAACCCCGCGATGATGATCGCCGACAGGTAGAAAACGGGACCGACATCCCCCAGCATCCGTGTCGAAAACTCGTTCAGCCTGTTCATGCGGTCCTTTTGGTTCTGTCGCGCAGGTTGCGGGCGGAGCCGGGAAATCCCGGATTTGGAGATGGTTCGCCGCCTTGGCCCTCAAGGTCAAGCATTGTGCCCCGACGCAGGTTAGACGTCCGCAAGGGCTCGATGACATGGGGTAGTCGCGTCTGGCCAAGGGGCGTGACGGCGCCGAAATCGCGCTGGCACACGGCAATCATGTCGTGATGCCGCGCCGGGGATCACCTTTCCGGGACGGCACACAGCAGCGCTGCCGCGCGCTGGTGAGTGGCGCGGCGACGGCACGGCCTGAAAGTCAAGTCATTCCGTCCCGCGTCGTGATCCGCGGCGGCGGCTTTCCCGGCTGAAGGCCTGGGTCCAGCCGATGCCGAGGATGGCCGCGAACAGCGCCGCGCTCGCGGGCATCTGCAGGCTGAAATCGAAGACCGAGTGGAACGCGCCCGCCACGATGCAGGCCAGCGCGACGCAGGCGAAACTGCGGTGATGCCTCCGGGTGAGGCATCCGCGCGCGATGACCGCCGCCACCCAGCCGAGTGCCAGGTAGAAGGCCGCGGCGGCCGGCAGGCCCAGTTCATAGGCGTTCTCGAGATAGCTGGAATGGGCAAGCTCCCATTCTGCCGACGCCTGTCCCAGCGGAACGAATGCGCGGAACGTATCCTGGAAGGCGCCAAGCCCATGCCCCAGCAGCGGGCGTTCAGCGATGCCCTGCACGATCAGCGAATAGATCTGGAATCGGCTCTCCTCGCCGCCCGTGGCCAGCAGGCGCTCGGTCACACCGGAAGCCAGCGACAGCGCGACGAAGCCGAGGATTGCCGCCAGCATCGCAAGCAGGATCGGGTTCAGCCTGTCGCCGCGGAAGCGGTAAGCAACGCCAAATGTCAAGAGTGCAAGCAGGCCGGACACGCCCCCGGCGCGGCTTTGCGTGAGCACCACCGCGGCGAGGCAGAGCAGCAGGCCAAGGGCGAAAATCCAGACGCCGCTAAAGAATGACTCAAGAAAATCGCGAAGGCCCCGCATCCGCAGATCGCCGCTGCTCTCGAGGCCGGTGGTCAGGTGCAGATAGATCGCGAGATTCGCGATCACCCCGAAAATGGCATAGGTCGCATACGAATTGCGGTTGATGAAGCTTGCCGAGACAGTGGCGCTGGCATCCTCCTGCAGAATCGGGTTCACGCCGCTCCACGCCGCGATGATCCCGAAACCCGCAAGCAGCGTGGAAAACACGGCGATCGC
>JBAVQZ010000402.1:0-3273 GCA_049694515.1 Paracoccaceae bacterium
TGCAAGAGGCCGTGGCGGGCGGCGAGGTAGGGGACCTGCATCTTCTGATGCTCACCAGCCGCGATCCGGGTCCGCCGCCGGTGTCGTATATCAAGAGCTCGGGCGGCTACTGGGCCGACAGCACGATCCACGACATCGACCTGGCCTGCTGGATCTCGGGGGAGCGCCCGGTCGAGGTCTTCGCCACCGGCAGTTGCCTGGTGGAGCCCGAGATCGGCGCGGCCGGCGATGTGGACACCTCGATGACGGTGCTGAGGATGCCCTCGGGCTGCCTGGTGCATGTCAACAACTCGCGCCGCGCCGTCTATGGCTTCGACCAGCGGATCGAGGCGTTCGGAAATGCCGGCATGATTCAGACCGCCAACCGGCACGAGGACAACCTGCTGCGCTGGGACGGCGCGCGGACCTTGGCGCATTCCCCGCTGGAGCATTTCTTTCTGGAACGCTACGCCGCCTCGTTCCGGCACGCGATCGACGAGTTTCTCGCCGCGGTTTCCGAAGGGCGCGAACCCTCGTCCACCGCCGCGCACGGGCGGCAGGCATTGGCGATCGCGCTGGCCTGCGAAACCGCGCGGCGCGAGGGCCGGACAGTAAAACCGGACTACTGAACCGCTCTTTCCGACGGCCGGGGGACCCTCCCGATATCCGGCCCGGAAGCAGCCCCCGATGCCCTCCTGCATCGGGGGCATTTTTCGCCGCGCGTGCCGGTCCAGATGCTGCACTGGCTGGACGGCCGAATCGCAATCTATCCTGAGCGCCACGGATCGATTTCCACCGCGGCAGATTCGCCGCCCAACAAGGGTCAGATGCCATGAAGGATACGATGCAAGACACTCTCTTTTCCCGCCTCGGCGGCACCGAGGGAATCGCCAGGATCGCCTCTGACCTGGTCGATTATCATATTGAAAATCCGCTCATCGCCGCGCGATTTTCCGGCAGCGACGTGGCCGCGCTGAAAAAGGCGGCGGCCGAATTCTTTGTCCAGGGGTCAGGCGGCCCGGAGGTCTATTCCGGCCGGGACCTGGTAAGTACACACCGCCACATGAACATCTCGGACAACGAGTTCATGGCCTCGGTCGATGACCTGATGAAGGCACTTTCGAATGCCGGCGTCGGCGACGGCGAGAAGGCCGAGGTGCTGTACATCTTCTACAGCCTGCGGCCCCAGGTGGTCGGCATCTGACGACCGCGCAGGGAAAGGGCCCCGCCGGCGCGATGCCGGCGGGGTCAGTCTTGCGGTGGGAAATTCCTCAACCCGGGCCAGCCAGTTTCTCGATGCCTCGGTCGATGGAGACGGCGATCACCAGCAGCAGGCCGGTCACGATCAGCCGTGCTTCGTTGGCCACGCCCATCAGGTTCAGGCCGTTCGACACGGTGGCGATGATCAGCGCCCCGAACAGCGCGCCAACCACCCGGCCGCGGCCGCCGAACAGGCTGACGCCGCCGATCACCGCCGCGGCAATGCTTTCAAGAAGCAGCGCACCGCCGCCGATGCCGCCGCCCGACGAAACCGAAACGCCGAGAATGCGAGAGGCCGACAGGATGCCGCCGAAAGCCGCCAGACCACCCGCGACGGCGAACGCCATCATCTTGATCCGATCCACCTTGATGCCCGAGCGCCGCGCAGCCTCGGCATTGTTGCCGATGGCATAGAGGTAAAGGCCGAAGCGGGTCTCGCCGCCGACATAGGACATGATCCCCAGAAGCCCGAGAAACAGGATCACCGGCATCGGCAACCCGTGCAGCGTGTTCAGATAGGCTGTCATCAGGATCAGAAGCCCGCCGACAAGCCCGACGGGAAGGATCAGCGCGCCCGTCACCGACGCCCCCAGCCCCGCCTTCAGGCGCGAGTGGTACATCGTGACGCGCGCCAGCGCGAACAGCGCGATGCCCAAAACAGCGACCGCCCAGGCCGACGCGCCCGACAGGCTGGTCGCGGCCAGTTTCTCGACACCTGTATTCAGCAGGTTGTAGCGACCGGTATTGGGCAGCAGCATCAGCTGCACCCCGTTCAGCAACAGCCCCACGCCCAGCGTCACCACGAAGGAGGGCACGCCGATCAGCGTGATCCACCGTCCCGACGCCGCGCCGATTGCCATGCCGCACAGGATGCCCAGCCCCATCGCCAACGGGATCGGCAGCCCGGCATCGACGACCAGCTTGGCCATCAGCACGCTGGCCACGCCGCTGGTGGCCGCCACGGACAGGTCGATCTCGCCCACCAGCAGCACGAACACGAGGCCCAACGCGATGATCCCGGTCACCGTGCTTTGCACGAAAAGGTTGTTGAGGTTGCGGCTGGTCAGGAAGACGTCGCTTTGCGACGCGAAGAAGATGAACAGCGCGACGAGGCCAAGGGCCACCGGAAGAAAGCGCAGCTCGTCGCCCAGCATTTCGCCCATGCTCTTGCGCGACCGCGCCGCAGCGGGGCTGGAAATATCGGTTGCCGTCATGGTTCGATCCCTTGTTGCATGTCCGTCCTTCACCCGGCGGAGTTCACGGCGTCGTTCCCGCCGACCATCGCGTTGACCACCTGTTCGCCCGTCACCTCGTGCGACGCAAAAGTCGCCTGGTTGCGCCCCAGGCGCAGCACCTCGATCCGGTCGGTGTTGTCCAGAACGAAGTGATGGATGTCGTGGCTGATCACCAGGACGGCCAGACCTTGCGCGGCCAGCTCGCGGATCAGGTCGCCGACCTGCGCGGCGGCCGAGTGGCTGAGCGCGGCGGTCGGCTCGTCCAGCAGCACCACCTTGGGCGACCACAGGATCGAGCGGGCGATGGCGATGTTCTGCCGCTGCCCGCCCGACATGGCGCCCACGTTGCGCGAAAGCGAGATACTGTCGAGCCGCAGACGCCGCAGCACCTCGCGCGCACGTTTCTCGCAATCGGCGCGGCGCACGCGGAAGCCGCCCCACCACGGTCCTGTAAGCTCGCGCCCCAGGAAGAGGTTCTGCACCGCGTCCAGATTGTTGCAAAGCGACAGGTCCTGATAGACGGTTTGCACCCCCATGTCGGCCACGGCCGCCGGGCCGGCATGGACCACCTCGCGGCCCTCGAAGTAATACTTGCCCTTGTCCGGGCGCAGCACGCCCGACATCGTCTTTACCAGGGTCGACTTGCCCGCGCCGTTGTCGCCGACAAGCGCTACGACCTTGCCGGGAACAAGGTCGATCGACACGTCGGTCAGCGCATGCACCCCGCCGAAAGACTTATGAATCCCTCGCAGGCTCAGGATCGGCTTGTCGTCATCACTGCTCATCGTGACCCCTCCCT
>JBAVQZ010000403.1:0-5512 GCA_049694515.1 Paracoccaceae bacterium
CGCTGGTGGGGCTGGGCATGGTCAGCTATTTCGGACTGGGCCACCTGCTGGGCGCGTTCCGCCTGGGCGAATTCCGCCGAGCGATACGGCGCGGCTGACGCTCATCGGCCCTGACTGGCGTCCCCGCTGCCCCACTTGCGAACGGTGCCGGTCACAGGTGCCGCAATCGCGCCCGCACCCGGGCCCAGCCGCCGGGGCTGACCACGAAGGACAGCGCGAACCCCGTCGCGAAGCCGGCGATATCCGCCACCCAGTCATTGCTGCCGCCGAACAACAGCCGGAACAGCAGCTGTATGCCCAGCAGGAACCCGATCAGCATGAAGGCGCGGGACTGGTTGCCGCCTGTGGCCGCAAGACGCACCCACAGGATGAAGGTGAACGCCCCGATCAGCCCGTAGACCGCCGGGTAGCCCCCGACCAGCGGATGCGGATCGTCCAGGGCCAGCCCATAGACCGCGGCCCCCAGAATGGCCGAGCCGAAAAAGACCACCAGCACCGCCCAGGACGAGAACACCTCGGCCACCATCTTTCCCAGCGCCAGGATGAACACCACGACGAAGATCGTTTGCGTGGCGCTGTAGCTGACGAAGGCATAGCTGACGAAACGCAGCAGCATGCCCGCCCCATGATCCCCGGTCGCGATCATCCGGTCGAACAGCAGGTTGAAAAAGCCGTAATCCTCGATCGCGGCGGTTCGCCATCCCACCGCCGCCGGGCCGCCGATCAGCCCGTGCTGGCCGGCGCTGAGAAACAGTTCGATCCCCACGATGGGCAGCACCAGCAGCCAGACCACCGGCGGCAGCGGGTTGAGGGGCGGCGCGTCGGGATCATGGTCCATGGGCAGGCCTCAGCTTGACGGTCATTCCCCGCATGGGTAAGCGAGGCAGGCACAGAATTCCAGACGGAGAATTGCCATGTCCGAGGGGGTCCAAACCTCTCCCGCCTTCACGCCGCGTGTATTTTCCGGGATCCAGCCCTCGGGCAACCTGCACTTGGGCAACTATCTCGGTGCACTCAAGCGCTTCGCCGATACGCAGAACCGGGGCGTCCAGTCGATCTATTGCATGGTGGATCTGCACGCGATCACCGTCTGGCAGGAGCCCGCCGCCCTGCGCCGCGCCACGCGCGAGCTTTGCGCCGGCTTCATCGCAAGCGGAATCGACCCCGAACGCTCGATCCTGTTCAACCAGTCCCAGGTGCCCGAACACGCGCAGCTCGCCTGGATCTTCAACTGCGTCGCCCGCATGGGCTGGATGCAGCGCATGACCCAGTGGAAGGACAAGGCCGGCAAGAACCGCGAGAACGCCTCGGTCGGGCTTTTCGCCTATCCCGCTCTGATGGCCGCCGACATCCTGGCCTACCATGCCACGCACGTTCCCGTGGGCGAGGATCAGAAACAGCACCTCGAACTGACGCGCGACATCGCGCTCAAGTTCAACCACGATTACGGGGTGGCCTTCTTCCCCATCGTCGAGCCGGTGATCGAGGGCACCGCCACCCGCGTGATGAGCCTGCGCGACGGGTCGAAGAAGATGTCGAAATCCGACCCCTCCGACATGAGCCGGATCAACCTGACCGACGACGCCGACGCGATCTCCAGGAAGATCCGCAAGGCCCGCACTGACCCCGAGCCGCTGCCCGAAAGCCCCGAGGGGCTGGAGGACCGGCCCGAGGCGCGTAACCTGGTCAACATCTTCGCCGCGCTTTCGGACCGCAGCGTGGCCGACGTGATGACCGAGGTGGCGGGCAAGCCGTTCTCCGAGTTCAAGCCGATGCTGGCCGATCTGGCGGTGGCGCAGCTGGAGCCCATCACGGGCGAGATGTCACGGCTGATGGAAAACGTGGACGAGATCGACCGCATCCTCGGCCGCGGGGCCGAGCGTGCGCGCGAGATCGCCGCCCCGATCATCGCACAGACCTACGACATCGTCGGAATGGTCGGCGCGCGCCAGATGTGAAGAGGGCGCCGGACGGCGGGCGGAACCGTACGACGCGGGCGCGCCTTGCGCGATGGCGGGGTCGTGGAGATGATCGCGGCTCAGGAAAATTTCCTGCGGCGCGGCACCCGTCGGTGCTGTTTCTGCAGGCCCGAAGCTGACGTTTCAGCCTGCCGCGGCGGACTGCACCTTGGCGCCAAAGCGGACGAGATCCACATCTGGCGACTGCCCGCCATCGTTGACTTTTGGCCCATATTCGGCGACGTTTATGTGGACGGCACCCAAGTGTGGCGTCAGTGACGCTGCGTCGGAGGGCAGATTGAGTCTGTGAGGCGGCTATGCCCGATCCATTCGCCAACGTGGATGCCGCGTCCCCCGAAATGATCGAAATCATCGCCAACGCGCTGGAGACACGCGCGGCGGACCCGAGCATGCTGCCGGTGATCGACGCTTATCTCGATGCCCTCGACGTGCCGGACGGTGGCTGCATTGTCGATATCGGGTCCGGAACTGGTGGCGTCACGCGACGGATCGCGTCGCGTTTCCACCGGGCGAAGGTCCTGGGAGTGGAACCTTCCGCCGCTTTGACCCGCAAGGCCTCGGAACTTGCGGAATCACTGCAAAATCTGTCGTTCTCCCAAGGGCACGGGGCGGCACTGAGCATCGAAGATGCCTCGGCTGATGTCGCGATCTTGCACACCGTTCTGTCGCATGTGACCGTGCCGACCAAGATTGTGGTCGAAGCCGCGCGCATCCTGCGCCCCGGCGGCACAATGGTGATTTGCGACGCCGATTTCTCCAAGGCCAGCATGGGCGTTGTCCCGGGCGATCCACTCGGGAGTTGCGTGGAGGCTTTCGTCAGCGGAGCGGTCACCGACCCTTGGCTAACCGGGAAACTGAAACCGATCGTGGTTGATGCCGGGCTCCGCGTCATGCAGTTCAGTGTTCTGAACCGGGTTGTCACCGAGGGATTGGGCTCACTGGTCTGGGTCCGGATGTCCGCCAGTCGTCTGGTGTCGGAGGGCGTGATCGGCCAACCTCTCGCGGACGCGCTGGAAGCCGAATACATGCGTCGCGCAGAAGCTGGAACGCTGTACAGTTTCCTGCCGTTTGTGACCCTGATTGCCTCCAAGCCGACAGTCTGACTGACGCGCTGTGCCCCGCCCGGCACACCCCACGCCCGTTCGCGCCTCCCTCACTCTTTCCGCTTCGTGGCTCGCCCGGTTACGCCCCAGTCGGGTTTCGGCTCCTGCTCGGCCCAGTCGCGTTTGAAAATGTCGAGCGTTTCCGGCCCCTCGATGAAACCGGCCAGACGGCCGTGCATCCAGGCGGCCAGGACGTCGTTCATCTTCGCCTGATACCCCTCCCCCATCGACTTGAAGAAACGCACGACCTCCGCCTCCACCCGCAGCGTGATGCGTGTCTTCCGACCCGCGCCGCGATCCCTGGCGATCTCGTGCCACGTGCCCGGGATGCGGCCCTGCAGCGCGACGGTGTTGTGCAACTCCCATTCCAGCCGCCGCATCGCGTCCATCATGTAGGTCGTGTGAGCCCTTTGCGTCTTGTTCGCCATCGTCCCGCCTTGCGCGTTCGTTTCACTGCCTGCAATGGTGGCGGCGCGGCGTGAATAAAGGGTGAGCGGGGCGTATGCACGCCCGGTGCACGGGCCGTGCACGCGTGGTGTCTCCGCAAATCCGCACAGATCCCCCGCGGATTTCACCAATTCTTCGGATGGACGCAGAGCTTATATTGACCGCAGACAGCAACCGGAGGCCCCGATGACGACTCCCGTCCACCCCGCCACCCGCGTCGGGCATGTCCATCTGAAGGTCGCCGATCTGGACCGCGCGATCAGCTTCTATTCCGGCGTTCTCGGCTTCGAAGTGCAGCAGCATTACGGCACCGCCGCGGCCTTTCTTTCGGCGGGCGGCTATCATCACCATATCGGCCTGAACACCTGGGAAAGCAGGGGTGGCACACCGCCGCCGCCGGGACATACGGGGCTGTATCACACAGCTTTCCTCTACCCAGACCGGGCGGCGCTGGCCGATGCGGTCGCCGGTGTGCTGGAGGCCGGCATTGCGTTGGACGGCGCCGCCGATCACGGCGTCAGCGAAGCGGTCTATCTGCGCGATCCCGACGGCAACGGGGTGGAGCTATACCGCGACCGCCCCGAGGACGAATGGCCGCGTGACGCCGACGGAAGGCTGGCGATGGTGAACGCTCCGCTCGACATTCCCGCGCTGCTGGCCGAACGCCGCGGCTGATCGCCCCGCCCGGAGGTCTGGCGCCGGCAAGCGGAGTGGGCTAACTTGCGCCAAAATTCCGGAGGACACGATGGCAACGGGCGAGAATATCCGCACCTATTTCAGGGGCCAATGGCACGAGGGCGACCTGCCCGTGATGAATGCCGCCGATCATGGTAGCTGGCTGGGCAGCACGGTGTTCGATGGCGCGCGCTATTTCGAGGGGATCGCACCCGACCTGATGGCGCATTGCGCGCGGATCAACCGCTCGGCCGAGGCCCTGATGATCACGCCCACAATCACCACCCAGGACATGCACGACATCATCTGGGACGGGCTTGCCGCGTATCCCAAGGATACCGCCGTCTATATCCGCCCGATGTACTGGGCGCTGGAGGGCGGCGATCTTGGCATCGTGCCCAAGCAGGGCGCCACCGGCTTCGCCGTGTGCCTCGAAGAGATCCCGATGGCCCCGCCCGAAGCCGCCACGACGCTGACCCGCACGCGCTTCCGCCGTCCGGTGCTGGAGGACGCGGTGGTCAACGCCAAGGCCGGCTGCCTCTATCCCAACAACGCGCGTATGCTGGCCGAGGCGCGCGGCAAGGGCTTCGGCAACGCGCTGGTGGCCGACGCGCTGGGCAACGTCGCCGAAAGCGCCAGCGCCAACGTGTTCATGGTGCGCGACGGCGAGGTGTTCACGCCGATCGCCAACGGGACCTTCCTTGCCGGAATCACCCGCGCGCGCCACATCGCGAACCTGGCCGCGGACGGGGTGAAGGTGCACGAGGCCGTGCTGACCTTCGACGATTTCCGCTCCGCCGACGAGGTTTTCCTGTCCGGCAACATGATGAAGGTCACGCCGGTCAGCGCCTTCGAGGACACTCATTACCAGGCCGGACCGGTGACGCGCCGGGTGCGCGAACTCTACTGGGACTGGGCGCATTCGGGCCGGTGAGCCAAGGCTTGCAAGGCCGCCGGTGGCCCGCCATCATCCCCGCCGGAAAGGGAGGCGCCGAGGATGCGTAAGTTTCTGGTCGTGCTGGATGACAGCCGCGAATGCCTGAACGCGATGCGGTTCGCCGCGCTGCGGGCCGAGCATACCGGCGGCGGCGTGCAGATCGTTTCGGTCATCCCGCCCGAGGAATTCAACCACTGGATCGGCGTCGGCGACATCATGCGCGCCGAGGCGCGTGAACGCATCGAGGCGCATTTCGAGGTTTTCGCCAAATGGATGCGCGACAAGCACGGGATCGAGCCCGAGCTGGTGATCCGCGAGGGCGAGACGGTGGACGAGATCCTGGCGCAGGTGCGCGACGATCCGGCGATCGG
>JBAVQZ010000404.1:0-2098 GCA_049694515.1 Paracoccaceae bacterium
GCTCGGTCCCCGCGGCCAGCCGCGACCTGGGCGAGGCCGCGCCGGTGGGCGCGCCGGTGTCGAACTTCACCCGCGAGGGCTACATGCAGGCGGTGGAGCGGGCGAAGGAATATATCCGCGCCGGCGATATCTTCCAGGTCGTCCCCTCGCAGCGATGGAAACAGGATTTCCCCCTGCCGCCCTTCGCGCTTTACCGCAGCTTGCGCCGGACCAACCCTTCGCCCTTCATGTTCTTCTTCAATTTCGGCGCGTTCCAGGTGATCGGCGCCAGCCCCGAGATCCTGGTGCGGCTGCGCGAGGGCGAGGTCACGATCCGCCCGATCGCCGGCACCCGCCCCCGCGGCGCCACCCCTGAGGAGGACCGCGCGCTTGAGGCCGATCTGCTGGCCGACGCCAAGGAACGGGCCGAGCATCTGATGCTGCTGGATCTGGGCCGCAACGATGTCGGGCGCGTCGCGAAGATCGGCACGGTCCATCCCACCGACCAGTTCATCATCGAACGCTACAGCCACGTGATGCACATCGTCTCGAACGTGGTGGGCGAGCTGGCCGAGGGAGAGGATGCGCTGTCGGCCCTGCTGGCGGGGCTGCCCGCGGGCACGGTGTCGGGCGCGCCAAAGGTTCGCGCGATGCAGATCATTGACGAGTTGGAGCCGGAAAAGCGCGGCGTCTATGGCGGTGGCGTGGGATATTTCGCGGCGAATGGCGACATGGACATGTGCATCGCACTTCGCACCGCGGTGCTGAAGGACGAAAAGCTCTATATCCAGGCCGGCGGCGGCGTCGTCTTCGACAGCGATCCGGCGGCGGAGTTCGAGGAGACCGTGAACAAGTCCCGCGCGATCCGCCGGGCGGCGGAGGATGCGGGGCTTTTCGTACGCTCGGGAAACCGCTGAGTCGGGAAAGTGCGAAAGGACCGGCCGGATAGGTCTCTATCCGCCCGATCCCGTCTTTCACGCTGCATCACGTTCATGAACCGTCTATCCCTTCACCACGGCTGGCGCATGGACGCCAGCCATGCGACCTGTCCGGGGGCTGCGCCGCATCAGGCCTTGATGAGTCTCATGATCAGGGCGCGGGCTTGCGACCGTTCGCCTGAATCGCCGCTCGTCGCGAGCGAGAATATCTGCCCGCGCTGCGCGTCGGTCAGCGCGCTGGCATCGGCCTTGATGCCAAGTCCGTTGATTATCTGCTGCACCGTGGCCACCATCGAGTCCTGACGACCGGTCGGTGTTAATGCAGCCGTCCGGGTCACGGGCACGCCGCGAGTCACCTCCAGGTTGTTCCTGGCCTCGAATGCCGCCAGGTCATGCCGGATGATGGCAGACCGCTGGCTCTCCGAACCCGAGCCATTAACCTCGCCATAAATGACGGCAAGCTGATTGGGGGTCAGGACGCCGAGATTCGCATCGCGAATTCCAAGATGGACGAGAGAGTTGTTCAAGGTTGTGATCAATTGTTGCGGCGGCCGGGTTTCGGCGAACGCAACGCCGGGCAGCACGAGCGGGGCTGCGGTTATGGCCACTAAAATGAGACGTCTCATCTCATGTCTCCCAAATGGTCCCTGCGCGGGATGCGCAGGGACCACATGGAAACCCGTCCAGGCAGATTTCGTTCCGCTTTCCATAGGTATCAAATTCGCGCGACGCGGCGGAACGAAAAGGCCGCGATCGCGTTAAAGAACGCCAAGTTTGGGTCACGCCAGCCGCCGGGCATTCTGGCCGGTGCAAGCGCCGCGGATTTTCCGGATCAAAAGGCCGGCCATGGGGACCGGCCTTTTGCCTTGCGATAAGAACACGTCGCTCAGCTTTTCACCAGTTTCGCGATTTCTTCCCAGTGCTGGGCGCCATCTCCATTGGTCGAGCCAAGCGCGTAGATCTGCGCGACCTTGTCCCGGCTCATCGTCGAGGCATCCGCCCGGATGCCATGCGCGTTCAACATTTGCTGCACGGTCGCGACCAGGTTGCTGTCCGCGCCCGGCGACGACAGGCGGCTGGCCTGGGCCGTGCCCACATCGAACGAGGCGAGATCATTCTTCGCGCGGCGGATCTTCGTAGCATGGTCGCTCGTCCCGCTGATGTCGTCATACAGGGTCGCA
>JBAVQZ010000405.1:0-13869 GCA_049694515.1 Paracoccaceae bacterium
CGCCGGTCCCGATGCCCGAGCCGCCGCAGCCGCTTCACGAGCCCGAGCCGACGCCCGAGCCGGTGAACGTCCCCGATCCCGGCGGCGACCGGGTGGAAACCGATTTCCCGCAGGAAATGCCGGTGCAGCCCGAAACCGGCCCCGAACCCGCGCCGCTGGAGATCCCGACCTCCCTGCCCGGGGAGGAGACCCGCGCCGAGGCGCAGCGTCCGGGTTTCCTGCGCCGCATCCTCGGCCGCGGCGAGACGCGCACGGTCATGCGCCGCGTGCTTGACGACGACATGCTCGAAAGCCTCGAGGAATTGCTGATCACTGCCGACATGGGCGTCGATACGGCCCTGCGCGTCACGGCCAACATGGCCGAAGGGCGGCTTGGCCGGAAACTCTCGGTCGAGGAGATCAAGGCGCTGCTGGCGCAAGAGATCGCCCGCATCATGGAGCCGGTGGCGCGCCCGATGCCGCTCTACCCAAGGAAGCCGCAGGTGGTGCTGGTGGTGGGCGTGAACGGCTCGGGCAAGACCACGACGATCGGCAAGCTGGCCAGCCAGTTTCGCGCCGCGGGAAAGAACGTGGTGATCGCCGCGGGCGACACGTTTCGTGCCGCGGCGGTCGAGCAGCTGCAGGTCTGGGGCGATCGCGCCGGGGTGCCGGTGCTGACCGCGCCCGAGGGGTCGGACCCTGCCAGCCTTGCCTTCGACGCGATGACCAGGGCGCAGGCGGACGGTGCCGACCTGCTGATGATTGACACGGCGGGACGGTTGCAGAACCGGGCCGATCTGATGGAAGAGCTGTCCAAGATCGTGCGCGTGATCCGCAAGAAGGACCCCGACGCACCGCACAACACCCTGCTGGTGCTGGACGCGACGACGGGGCAGAACGCGCTGAACCAGGTCGAGATCTTCCAGAAACTCGCCGACGTCACCGGGCTGGTGATGACCAAGCTGGACGGCACCGCGAAGGGCGGTGTGCTGGTGGCGCTGGCCGACCGCTTCGGCCTGCCGATCCACGCCATCGGGGTGGGCGAGCAGATCGACGATCTGCAGCCCTTCGATCCGGGGGAATTCGCCAACGCGCTTGCCGGGGTCGAGGCGTGAGCGGGGCTAGGGCTTTCCGTCGTGCTTCTTCTTGTTCAGGACGTTGCGCTCCAGCCGCCGCAGGAGCCACAGCACGATGATCGCCACCGCCGTGGCAATTGCGGCGATCAGAAGCCGCCCGGACCCGCAGGCCAGGCCGATCGCGCCCGCCAGCCACATGCCGGCGCCGGTGGTCAGCCCGTGCACGGCGCCCTGCGACTGGATGATCGCGCCCGCGGCAAGGAAGGCCACGCCTGCGGTGACCGCTTCGATCAGGCGCAGCGGGTCGATGCGGATCTGCGTGTCCTGCGGATCGGCGGTCTCGATGATGTCGAAGGCCAGCAGGGTGAACAGGCAGGCCGCCAGCGCAATCAGCATATGCGTCCGCAACCCCGCCGGTTTCGAGCGGATCTCGCGCTCCAGCCCGATGACGCCGCCCAGCAGGGCCGCCGCCAGCAGCCGCAGGACGACGACCTCCGTCGGAAGCCCGACGAAGGAATTGCCGAGTTCGCTGAGCAGGGTTCCGGACATGGCCTCTCGGGTTTCGCGTGACGTAACGCGCAGCCTAAGCTCGCAGCAGGGCCCGTGTCGAGGGAGGCCTGCATGAGCGCCTGGCTTGTCTCGCTCGAGGGCAGCGACGCGGGCCGGACGGCGGCGATGCTGCTGGCGCTGACGGCGGCGTTTCTGCACGCGGTGTTCGGCGCGCTTCAGAAGGGGCGTCACGACCCGTGGCTGTCACGCGGCGCGATCGACGGCTGGGTTTTCGTGATGGCGATTCCGATGGCGCTGTTCCTGGTGCCGCGACCGCAGGGGGTGCAATGGCTGCTGATCCTGGGCGCGCTGCCGATTCATTTCACCTACAAGCTTGGCATGGCGCTGGCCTTCAGCCGGGGCGCCTACACGGTGGTCTATCCGGTGGTGCGCGGCACCGGGCCGCTGTTCACGGTGATCGGCGCCTACCTGATTTTCGGCGAGGTTTTCGCGCCGCTGCAATGGATGGGCGTGGCGCTGCTGCTGGGCGGGATCTACGGGCTTGCGGCGTATAACATGCGCCATGTCGACGTGGGGCGCGACACGCTGGTGGCCGCGCTGGGACTTGCGGTGGGGACCGGCGCGCTGGTCGCGCTCTATACCACCTATGACGCCTATGGCATCCGCGCCACGCCCGACCCGTTCACATTCCTGGCCTGGTTCTTCCTGATCACGGCGGTGGATTTCCCGGTGCTGGCGCTGCTGCGCTACCGTGCGCTGCCCAACCCGCCGGCGGCGGGGCCGCTGTTGCGACGCGGGTTCATCGGCGCGCTGGTGGCCTTCGGCAGCTTCGGCTCGGTCATGATGGCCACGCGGCTGGACAAGGTGGGCGAGGCGGCGGTGCTGCGCGAAACCTCCACCGTGTTCGCCGCGGCGATCGGCTGGATCGCGCTGAAGGAAACCGTCGGCCCGCGCCGGCTGGTCCTGATGACATTGATCGCGGCCGGCGCCGTGATAGTTGAACTGGGCGGATAGAAAGGACGCGCATGACCAGGAAACGCATAAATCCGATTCTCAAGCTCGTGCTCGACATCGGGCCGATCGCCGTCTTCTTCGCGGGCTATATCGCGCTGCGCGGCAAGAGTTTCACGATCGGCGGGACCGAATATGACGGCTTCATCCTGGTCACCGCCGGGTTCATCCCGCTGATCCTGCTGACCACGGCGCTGCTGTGGCGCCTGTCGGGGCGGGTGTCGAAGATGCAGATCGCCACCGCGGTGCTGGTCGTGGTGTTCGGCGGGCTGACGGTCTGGCTCAACGACGACCGGTTCTTCAAGATGAAGCCCACGATTATCTACACCCTGTTCGCGGGGGTGCTGGGCTTTGGCCTGCTGCGCGGCGAATCCTACCTGCAACTGGTGATGGAAGAGATGATGCCGCTGGAGCATCGGGGCTGGATGATCCTGACCAAACGCGTGACCGCCTTTTTCGTCGCCCTGGCCGTGCTGAACGAGATCATCTGGCGCACGATGTCCACCGACGCCTGGGTGAATTTCAAGACCTTCGGCCTGACCATCGGTATATTCGCGTTCTTCATGGCGCAGGGGAAGCTGTTCCAGAAATACGCCGTGACCCATATCGACGAGGCCGACGAAGAGGAATGAGGCGCGGCCGCCGCCTGGAACGCGCGGCGGCCGACCTTTCGCTCAGGCGCGGCGCTTGAACAGCAGCTCCTGCGCCTTGCGGTCGTCCTGAAGGTTGCTGCGCTGATCGGCGGCCAGCGCTCGGCCGGCTTTCACGCCGGGGCGCTCGCCCACCGCTTCCAGCCAGCGGGCCATGTTGGGCTTGTCCTCCAGCGTCTGTTCCTGACGCTTCCAAAGCGACGCCCAGGGCCAGATCGCCATGTCGGCGATCGAGAAGAAATCGCCCGCCACGAATTCGTGCTTCGCCAACTGCCGGTCCAGCACGCCGTAAAGCCGCGCCGTTTCGTTGCGGTAGCGGTCCTTGGCATAGGGCAGGTCGTTGGGCGGGTCCATCGCCGGGGCGTAGCTCAGGAAATGGTGCGCCTGTCCCGCCATCGGGCCGACGCCGCCCATCTGCCACATCAGCCACTGATCGACCGCGACGCGGTCGCGCTCGGTCTCGCCATAGAATTTCCCCGTCTTGCGCGCCAGGTATTGCAGGATCGCCCCCGACTCGAAGATCGAGATCGGCGCGCCGTCCGGCCCCTCCGGGTCCACGATGGCGGGCATCCGGTTGTTCGGCGCGATCTTCAGGAAGTCGGGTTCGAACTGCTCGCCCGCGCCGATATTCACCAGGTGCAGGGTGTAGGGCAGGTCCATCTCCTCCAGCGCGATGGAGATTTTCCAGCCGTTCGGCGTGGGCCAATAGTAAAGCTCGATCGGTCGGGTCATGTGTGCTCCTTTCACGTCCTGCCCCGAGACATGACGCGCCGGGCCGAAAGGGCAAGGGGGCGATCTGCCGCGCTCGTCCTCAGCTCTCGCCTGCGCGGGCCCGCTGCAACGCCGTGGCGACGCGTCGGCGCACATCGTCGGGTTCGGCCTCGACGGCCTCGGCGAGCGCATGCAGGTCGCGCCGCGCGGCATGCAACTGGTCGATCAGCGAGATGACGATGCCAAGCGCGTCGCCGTCCAGGTCGAACTCCTCGGACAGCTCGCAGAGCAGCTCCATCCGCGCCAGATCGATCCGGCGGAACACCGGCCCGGCATCGCTTTGCGCGGGGGTGACGACTTGCGCCTCGACGAACGAGGTCAGACGGGTGCGGGTCAGGCGGGCGACGGCGGCGATGGCCTCGTCCTCGGAAAACCGGTCGGTCATGACATCATCCCCTTGCGTGGATCATGGGCGTTCTTCTTGCGCCACTCCTGCATGAACGCCTCCAGCTCGTCGTCGATCTTAGGCGGCGCGACGATGCGCAGTTCGATCCGCTGGTCGCCGCGCGTCTTGCTGCCCTTGCGTCCCACGCCGCGTCCGCGCAGGCGCAAGACCTGCCCGCCGCTGGCGCCCTTGGGGATGGTCACGCTGACCGGTCCGTCGATCGTCGGCGCGGTGACCTTGCCGCCCAGCACCGCCTCGTCCAGCGTGATCGGCAGGGTGACGACGATGTCGTCGCCTTCGCGCCGGAACACCTTGTGCGGCCGGACCGAGATCGCCACCAGAGCGTCGCCCGACGGCCCGCCGCCGAACCCCGCGCCGCCCTTCCCGCGCAGCCGGATGGTCTGTCCGTCGGCGGTGCCCTGGGGGATCTGCACTTCCAGCGACTGGCCGTCGGGCAGGGTGATGCGGGTCTTGCCGCCGCGCGCGGCGTCCAGGAACGGCACCTCCAGCGCATAGCGCACGTCCGCGCCGCGCGCCTTGAAGTTCCGGAACCCTTGCCCACCCTGGCCGGCGCCGCCATGGGCGCGGCCGCGAAGGATTTCGGCGAAGATGTCCGAGGGATCGCCGAAATCCTCGAACCCGTGCCCGCCGGACTGATAGGCGTTGCCGGGGGACTCCGCGAAGTCGCGATAGAACCGGCGCTCGGGCCGCTCGGCCCCGGTCGCGTCGATCTCTCCCGCGTCGAAGCGCCTGCGGGTCTCGGGATCCTTCAGCAGGTCATAGGCCGCCGAGATCGCCTTGAATCGCGCCTCGGCCTCGGGATCGTCGGGATGCAGGTCGGGGTGGCTGGTGCGGACCAGCTTCTTGTAGGCTTTCTTGATCTCCTCGGCCGTTGCCGACTTTGTCAGGCCGAGCACGGCATAGGGGTCTTCGCTCATCTCCGGATCCTCGCCGTTTCTGCGCCGCGCGGCCATTCTGTTCATTCTGACGCGCCAGACAAGAGGCCATGGGCGCGCACCCGGCCGATGCTGGATGGGACCGCTCGCGCCGCCGAAAAATGTTCACCCGCGCGCATGTCCGGCTGCGCGTTTCGGGATTTTTCGCGCCTGCACAGGCATCTGGCAGACTCGCCCAATTTTCCGCCGATCGCCTTCGGGTTGCGAGCGCCGGTCATGTTTTCTAGCCAAAGGCGCGTCCGGATCAGGCCGAAAAGGCCTCCCCAGAACTGATCATCCGACAATAAAACAACGAAAAAACAATACTTTGTAAAATTTCAAGGCCCATTCGCCGCGGCCGGAAAGTTCAAAGTTGCACTTCAATCTTATCGTGCTACGGTTTTTTCCAGCGGACAGAGAATCCGAGTTTAAAAACGCGCCCGCGCGGCGCCACGAACAACAGGGGAGTGTTTTTTGACCGCAGAGTCCGAAAACGGTTTCGTGGTCTTTGACCGCGTCCAGAAGAGTTACGATGGCGAGATCCTCGTCGTCAAAGACCTGAACCTCTCGATCGGCAAGGGCGAGTTCCTGACAATGCTGGGCCCCTCGGGGTCGGGCAAGACCACCTGTCTGATGATGCTTGCCGGATTCGAGACCGCGACACATGGCGACATCCTTCTGGGTGGCAAGCCGATCAACAACATCCCCCCGCACAAACGCGGCATCGGGATGGTGTTCCAGAATTACGCGCTTTTCCCGCACATGACCGTCGCCGAAAATCTGGCCTTTCCGCTGGAAGTGCGGAACATGTCCAAGTCCGAGCGCGAGACCAAGGTCAAGCGTGCGCTCGACATGGTGCAGATGGGGGATTTCGGCGGCCGCCGTCCGGCGCAGATGTCGGGCGGCCAGCAGCAGCGTGTGGCCCTGGCCCGCGCGCTGGTCTTCGAGCCCGAGCTGGTGCTGATGGACGAGCCGCTGGGCGCGCTCGACAAGCAATTGCGCGAGCACATGCAGTTCGAGATCACCAAACTGGCGCATGATCTGGGCATCACCACGGTCTATGTGACCCACGACCAGACCGAGGCGCTGACAATGTCCGACCGCGTGGCGGTGTTCGACGACGGACGGATTCAGCAGCTTGCGCCGCCCGACCAGCTTTATGAACGCCCGCAGAACAGCTTCGTCGCGCAATTCATCGGCGAGAACAACACGCTGATGGGCACCGTGAAGGAGATCAAGGGCGAGAACTGCGTGGTCGAGCTGGACGGCGGCGAACTGATCGACGCGGTGCCGGTGAACGTGGCCAAGCAGGGCGAGCGCACGCTCGTGTCGATCCGCCCCGAGCGGGTGGAATACAACAAGGAACGCCTCAGCGAAGACGCGCATACGCTCAAGGCCGAGGTTCTGGAATTCATCTACATGGGTGACATTTTTCGCACCCGCTTGCGGGTGGCCGGGAACGATAATTTCGTGATCAAGACGCGGAACGCTCCGGACCAGCGCCGCCTCAAGCCCGGCGAGACGATCGAGATCGGTTGGATGCCGGAAGATTGCCGCGCGCTCGACGCCTGAGGCGTCGGCGCGGCCGACGACCCTCCTATCCTGCCCGGGAGAGAGGGCGAGACAGCAAAAACGGGCGATAAACAAGGAGAGATATCGCATGAAGATCAAGACATTGATGCTGATGACCGGGGCCGCGTTCGCGCTGGCGCCTATGGCCGTCGCTCAGGACATGGCAAACGAGATGACCATCGTCTCTTGGGGCGGGGCCTATCAGAACAGCCAGCTCAAGGCCTATGTCGAACCCTATCAGAAGCTTCACCCCGAGGTGAAAGTGGTCTGGGACGAATCCTCGAACGAGGCCGTCGCCAAGCTGCGCGCCATGGATGAAGCCAACAACCTGACCTGGGATCTCGTTGACGTGGTGGCCGCCGACGCCATCCGCCTCTGCGACGAGGGTCTGGCGATGGAATACGATCCCGACGAACTTCTGGCCCCGGCGCCCGACGGCACCCCGGCGTCCGAGGATTTCGGCGACCTGATCGTCAGCGACTGCTACATCCCGCAGATCGTGTATTCCACCACCTTCGGCTACCGCACGGACGTCGAAGCCTGGAACGGCAAGACCCCGGACAACATCTGCGACGTGTTCGACCTGGAGACCTTCCCCGGCAAGCGCGCGCTTGAAAAGCGTCCGATCAACAACGTCGAATGGGCACTGCTCTGCGACGGTGTGCCGAAGGACGAGATCTATGACGTGCTGTCCACGCCGGAAGGCCAGCAGCGCGCCCTCGACAAGCTCGACACCATCAAGGACCAGGTGATCTGGTGGTCGGCCGGCGCCGACACGCCGCAGCTTCTGGCCGATGGCGAGGTCGTGATGGGCTCCACCTATAACGGCCGTCTCTACAGCCTGATCGTCGAGCAGAACCAGCCCGTCGCCATGCTGTGGGACGCGCAGGTGTTCGACCTCGACGGCTGGATCATCCCGGCTGGCCTGCCGGATGACCGTCTGGCGCGGGTGAAGGACTTCCTCTACTTCGCGACCGACACCCAGCGTCTGGCCGACCAGGCGAAATACATCTCCTACGGCCCGGCCCGGAAATCTTCCGCTCCGCTGGTGCCGGACGAAATGAAGCCGCACATGCCGACCGATCCGGCCAACGCCACGAACACCTTCCTCTACAACTACCTGTGGTGGGCGGATTACCGCGACGACCTGGACGCCAAGTTCCAGGCATGGCTGACGCAGTAAGCGTCCCGCGGATTTGATAATGGCGAGGGGGCCGCACGCGGCCCCCTCCCGGCCAAAGAATACAAAAAAACAGACGACAAAAAGCCAACGGGGAAACAGATGAGCGACACAACGGATACCGGCCCGGTCCTTGCCGCCGACGGCACACCGCTGAAGCGCAGCCTGCAAAGGGCGCTAAGGGCGCAGAAACTTCGGGCGTTGGCCCTGATCGCGCCGCTGCTCATCTTTGTGCTTGTCACATTCATTGCACCGATCGCCGACATGCTGTTCCGCTCGGTCGAGAACGAGATTGTGCCCGACACCCTGCCGCGCACCGTCGTCGCAATGGAAGGCTGGAACCCCGACAGCGGCCAGGCGCCCGGCAACGAGGTGTTCAAGCCGTTCTATTTCGACCTCGCCGTCGCCGCGCAGCGCAAGGAGCACACACGGCTCGGCTCGCGGCTGAACTATGAACAGCCCGGCATCTCTTCGATGTTCCGCCGCTCGGGGCGCAGTCTCGACGACATCGGCGCAGTTTACATGGATCAGTTCACGGCACTCGACCCCGCCTGGGAGGAGCCCGCGACCTGGGTTTCCCTGATGGCCGCGCCAGGCTGGATCGAGGATCAGAAAGCCTGGCAGGCCGGTTACGACGCGGCCCGGTCCGACGGGCGCGACTTCAACGAAAAACTGCCGCCGTTCCGCCTGAAGGACGGCATTTCAGACATCCTTCCGGAAACCGCGCCGATCTATCAGTCCTTCGCCGAATACCTGCGCGTCGATCGCGAGGACAGCCCGACCGAGAAAGAGCCGTGGGAGGTGACCTATACCGCGCTCTATGATGATCTCGTGTCGAACCCGGATGCCGGATCGCAGGTCGAGGGGCCGGTGGGCGACCTTCTGACCAAGGCCGCCGCCGCGGTCCCGGACTTCGAGACGGTTGATTACAAGGCCGCGCTGGTGAAGGCCGATGACGGTTTCGACGACCCCGAGGTCTGGCGCACGATCAAGACATTCTCCTCACCCTACACGCCGGGCTATTTCCTCAACGCCGTGGACCTGCGTGAAACCGCCGACGGCGTCGAGGCGCAGCCCGAAAATCAGCAGATCTACATGCTTCTGTTCAAGCGGACGCTGTTCATGAGCCTCGTGATCATGGGCAGCTGCGTGCTGCTGGGCTATCCGATCGCCTACCTGCTGTCGAACCTGCCCCTGCGCACCTCGAACCTGCTGATGATCCTGGTGCTGTTGCCCTTCTGGACCTCGTTGCTGGTGCGGACCTCGGCCTGGAAGGTGCTGTTGCAGAACCAGGGCGTGATCAATGACATCCTGGTCTGGGCCGGGATGGTGGCCGACAACGACCGGCTGGTCATGATCAACAACCAGTTCGGCACGATCGTGGCGATGACGCACATCCTGCTGCCCTTCATGATCCTGCCGCTCTATTCGGTGATGAAGACGATTCCGCCCTCTTATGTGCGCGCCGCGAAATCGCTGGGCGCGACCAACTGGACGGCGTTCTGGCGGGTCTACTTTCCGCAATCGGTGCCGGGCATCGGCGCGGGTTGCATCCTCGTGTTCATCCTGGCCATCGGCTACTACATCACGCCGGAACTGGTCGGCGGCACGACAGGTACGTTCATCTCGAACCGGATCGCCTATCACATCTCGACCTCGCTGAACTGGGGTCTGGCGGCCGCGCTCGGCAGTATCCTTCTGGCCGTGGTCCTGATCCTCTACTACGTCTATGACAAGATCGTCGGCATCGACAATGTGAGCCTGGGGTAAGAGACATGAATGATATCGCACTTCCCTCCATCCCCAAGCCCAGCCTGCCGGGTTTCGTCCTGCCGCTGGTGGCGCTTCTGGGGGCCTTGTTCGGCTTCCTCGCCGGCAAGGCGAACGCGCAGCCGGTCCTCGGTGTCCTTGCGGGCGCCGTGGTCGGCGTGGTGCTGGCCTTTGTGCTGGTCAGCTTCGTGCCGCAGCGCAAGACCGGCCGCCTGGTCGCGACGATCCTTTTCGCGCTGATCGGCCTGCTGCTGGCGGGGTTCGCCGGCCTGCTCGGCGGCGCGATCATCGGCTTCGTCATGGGCTGGTTCACCTACTGGCTGTCCAGCGGCGACTACCGCGCCAAGGTGCCGCTCTACGCGACCCCGGCCCAGGTGCTCTGGCACAACAGCTACAAGTTCATCTGCGGGGCGATTTTCTTCTTCCTGATCGCGCCGATCATCACGATCATCCCGCTCAGCTTCAACGCCGAGAACTTCTTCACCTTCACGCCGGCGATGCTGGCGCTGGATCCGGCCGGGTATTCGCTGAAGCACTACCATGACTTCTTCACCAATCCCGACTGGCAGCAATCGCTGAGGAACTCGGTGCAGATCGCGCCGGCGGCGACCTTCCTGTCGGTGTCGCTGGGCACGCTGGCGGCCGTCGGCCTAAGCCAGGAGCACGTGCCGTTCCGCCGGCCGATCATGGCGATCCTGATCTCGCCGATGATCGTGCCGCTGATCATCTCGGCCGCGGGGATGTATTTCTTCTATTCCCGGATCGGCCTTCAGGGCACCTATTTCGGCGTCGTCCTGGCCCACGCGGCCTTGGGCATTCCCTTCGTCATCATCACCGTGACGGCGACGCTGGTGGGGTTCGACAATTCGCTGACCCGGGCCTCGGCCAATATGGGCGCGAACCCGGTTCGCACCTTCTTCAAGGTGCAGATGCCGCTGATCCTGCCGGGCGTGATCTCTGGCGGGCTGTTCGCCTTCATCACCTCGTTCGACGAGGTGGTGGTCGTGCTCTTCGTCGGCTCGGCCGGGCAGAAGACGCTGCCGTGGCAGATGTTCACCGGCCTGCGCGAGCAGATCAGCCCGACGATCCTGGCGGTGGCCACGATCCTGGTTGCGATCTCCATCGTGCTGCTGACCACCGTGGAGCTGCTCCGCCGCCGCTCCGAAAGGCTGCGCGGGATGAGCCCCGGCTGACGACGGCCCCAGGCTTTTGCAACGACGGAACCCCGCGCCATGACGGCGCGGGGTTTGTCGTTCGGGGGCCGTGAATATGCACGCCATGTGCACGGGCTGTGTACGCCCGGTGCACGCCGGTTTCACGGAAGCAGCGCCAGCCAGACCCAGACCGTCAGGATCGAAAGCAGCGTTCCCAGAAGCACCGCCGAGGCCGCCACCCGCTTCGCCCGGCCATACATGTTCGCGAAGATATAGGCGTTGACCCCCGGCGCCATCGAAGCCGTCAGAACCGCCGAGCGGAACTGCCCCGTGTTCAGCGACAGCGCGTTGCCCATCAGCCAGACCACCGCCGGATGCAGGATCAGCGACACCGCGCAGATGTAGAAGATCGTGCGCAGATCGCCTTCGGGCCGATAGCGGAACAACACGCCTCCCAGGCCGAAAAGCGCCGCCGGAAGCGCTGCGCGGATCATCAGGTCGATGGCATCGCGCAGCGGGCCCGGCAGCGGCAGTCCGGCAAGATTCACAAGGAATCCCAGCATGATACCGATCACCAGCGCGTTCGAGAACATGGCTTTGAAGATCGCGCCGGTTGTGCCCGCAATCCCGCGGCCCCGGTTGCGAACAAACTCCATCACCGTGATGCCGAGCCCATAGCAGAAGGGCGAATGGATCGCGATGATCGCATAGTTGGGTTGCAGCGCCCCGGCCCCATAGGCCCGTTCGGTGATGGGCAGCCCCAGCAGCAGGGAGTTCGAAAACAGCCCGACAAATCCGATCGCCACGCTGTCCTCCCAGGACCGTCCGAACAGCAGCCGCGCGCCCAGCAGCCCCGCGACAAAGCCGCTGGCCGCCCCGGTATAAAAGCTCAGCAGCAGGCGAAGGTCGAAATTCTGCCCCAGATCGAGGGTCGAGATCGCCCGGAACAGCAGGCAGGGAATCGCGAACTGCTGGGTGAACTTCATCAGCCCGTCAACGGCACTGTCCGGAAAAAGCCGCTGCCAGACAGCGACATAGCCGAAGCCAAGCACCAGGAAGACCGGCAGGATGACCTCGATCAGGGCCTGCATTACAGCTTGAGGCTCAGCGTCATCCCGTCATAGGCCGGCGTCACATGGGACGGTGTTTCGGCCTCCAGCGTCGCGTAGTCCAGATCAATATGCATGTTGGTCAGCACGGCACGCGCAGGCGTCAGACGCGCGATCCATTCCAGCGCCTTGTCGAGATGCAGATGCGTCGGGTGCGGCTTGCGGCGCAATGCGTCGAGGATCAGTATGTCCAGCTCTTTCAGCGCGGCCCAGCTTTCCTCATACATTTCGGCCACGTCGGGCAGGTAGGCAATGCCGCCCACGCGGAATCCCAGCGCGTCGATGACGCCGTGATTGACCCGGAACGGGGTCAGGGTGATATCGCCGCCGGCGCCGGAAATGGTGACGTCCCCGCGGATCGTGTGCATGTCCAGGATCGGCGGATAGGGCGAACCCTCGGGCTGGGTGAAGGCATAGCCGAAGCGGGAATAGAGCGCCTCCTGCGTCGGGCCGTCGGCCCAGACGGCAAGGCGCGTCTTGGTGTTGAACACGATCTGGCGCAGGTCGTCGATGCCGTGCACGTGATCGGCATGGGAATGCGTATAGATCACCGCGTCCAGCTCGCCCACGCCGGCCCGCAGAAGCTGGGTCCGAAGGTCCGGGGTGGTGTCGATCAGCACACGGGTGACCTGCCCCTCGTCCTCGCGCTCGATCAGCAGCGAACAGCGCAGGCGCTGGTTCTTGGGCTCGTCGGGGTCGCAGTCGCCCCAGTTGTCGCCCAGCCGCGGCACCCCGCCGGAAGAGCCGCAGCCCAGAATGGTGAAATGCATCCGCGCCATCAGGCGGCCTTGTCCCAGGCGGCCGCCTTGGCGAAGAGCCGCTCGAAATTGGCCTGTGTCTGCGCGGCGAATGCGGCGTAATCGAGGCCGAAAACCTCGGCGCCCACGCGGGCGGTATGGGCGGTGTAGGCTGGCTCGTTGCGCTTGCCACGGTAGGGGGGCGGGGCAAGGTAGGGCGCGTCGGTCTCCACCAGGATGCGCTCCAGCGGGGCGTCGGCGAAGATCTCGCGCAGGGCGGTCGATTTCGGAAATGCCGAAATGCCCGACATTGACAGGTAGAAACCCAGATCCAGCGCGGCCCGCGCCAGCTCGGCGCCGGAGGAGAAGCAGTGCATCACGCAAGGGTAGGGGCCCGCACGATGCTCTTCGGTCAGGATCCGGGCCATGTCCTCATCCGCGTCACGAGCGTGAATGATGAGGGGCAGGGCGGTCTGCCGCGCGGCCTCTATGTGAATCCGCAGGCTTTCCTGCTGAATATCGGCACTTTCAGCGGTGTAGTGATAGTCCAGCCCGGTTTCGCCTATGCCCACGAATTTGGGGTGCTCCGCCAGCGCCGTCAGTTCGTCGACCGTCGCAATCGGCTCCTCCGCCGCGCTCATCGGATGGGTGCCGGCGGCAAAGAAGACGGGGGCATGGCCTTCGGCGATGGCGCGAACTTGCGGCAGGTTGCGCAGCCGGGTGCAGATCGTGACCATCCGCGTCACGCCCGCCGCCTGCGCGCGGTCGATCACTTGGGGCAGCTCGTCCGCGAAATCGGGGAAATCAAGGTGGCAGTGGCTGTCGGTAATCTCTGGGGTGTCGGTCATGCGCTCGCCTGTCGGGCGGCGAGGGTTGCCGCCGTCTCGTCAATCCTGAGCACCATATCTAGGATGAGAGCGGCAGGGTCAAGGTTGACCGCCCGGCCGTGACGGGCACGGGCGCCCAACGTGTCCGCCGCCTCGGCCCAGACGCGCGCGGCCTGTGCATCGGGGCATAGCCGGGCCATCAG
>JBAVQZ010000406.1:0-3479 GCA_049694515.1 Paracoccaceae bacterium
GCGGAAACTCGACGTGCCGCTGGTGCCGGTGATTCTGGGCACGCTGCTGGGCAACTCGATGGAGAACAACCTGCGCCGCGCGGTGACGATCTCCAACGGCGACTGGACGACGCTGGTCGCCTCGCCGTTGTCGATCACGCTGTGGGCCATCGCCGCGGTGGGGTTCGTGATGCCGATCATCTTCGGCAAGGTGGTCAAGCGCCGGATGCGCATGGCTGGCGAGGAGGAAGGCTCGCTGCGCGACTGAGCGTCCGGGCGGTTTCGGCTGGAAACCGCCCGATCCCGGCGCTAGGCAGGTCGGGCAACCCGCATCTGCCCATGAATGGAGCACCGCATGGCCAATCCGGCCGTCCCGGCCCTGCGCGGCCTTCCCTTCGGTCCCGAGGCCGGCATGACCCTGATGGTCGTGGCGGTTCTGCTGATCCCGATCAATGACACGCTGTCGAAACTGCTGACGCAGTATTTCCAGCCGGTCGAAATCGCGTTCTGGCGTACTGCCTTTCAAAGCGGCGCGCTGCTGATCGCCGCGCGGCTTTTCCGGCTACGGCTGCGCGACGGGTTGTTCTCGCCGGTGCTGGCGCTTGGCGGAGTGCTGATCGCGACGGCGTTGATCTGCCTGATCTCGGCCTTCACGGTCATGCCGATCGCCACGGCGATCTCGATCTTCTTCGTCGAGCCGCTGATCCTGACGGTGCTTTCCGCGCTGTTGCTGGGAGAAAAAACCGGCTGGCGGCGCTATCTGGCCGTTGCCGTGGGCCTGCTGGGCGCGGTGATCGTGATCCGGCCCAGCTGGGCCAGCTTCGGGGTCTATTCGGTGCTGCCGCTGGGCGCGGCGCTGGCCTTCGCCTGCAACATGATCCTGCTCCGGCGCGTCGCGCGCAGCCGCTCGGGGCTGGCCATCCAGTGCGGCATGTCTTTCTATGGATGCCTCGCGGTCGGGACCGGGCTGGTCGCCGCCTCGGCGCTTGACCTGTTCAACTGGAGCGCGCCCGCGGCACCCGCGCATGTCTGGCCGCTTTTCGCGGCGATGGGCCTTCTGTCGAGCGTCACCTTCCTGCTGATTGCCGAAGCGTTCCGCCGGGTTGAGGCCAGCACGCTGGCGCCCTTCCAGTATCTCGAGATCATCGGCGCGACACTTCTGGGCTATCTGGTGTTCGGCGAGTTTCCCGATTCGCTGACATGGCTTGGCACGGCCGTAATCCTGTCCTCGGGCGGGTATGTGTTTTATCGCGAACGGCAGATCAAACGGCGGGCCCGCGCGTCCTGAGCCGCGGAACCGAAGTGGCCCGGCCGGAGTTGGCTTCGCGAGGCCAACCGATCACGAAGGAGCAGTTCATGGGCTACACCATCACCCGGAAAATCGACGGCATCGACATTGGCGCCGCCGAGGAACGAACCCGCGCCGCACTCTCCGATCAGGGCTTTGGGGTTCTGACCGAGATCGACGTGGCCGCGACGATGAAAAACAAGCTGGACAAGGATATGCCCGCCTATCGAATTCTCGGCGCGTGCAATCCGGACATGGCATTCCAGGCCATCGGGATGGAACCGCGCGTGGGCGCGATGCTGCCCTGCAACGTGATCCTGCGCGCGGTGGAGGGCGGCGTCGAGGTTTCGGCGATCGACCCGGTGGCGTCGATGGCAGCAATCGACAATCCCGAGCTGCACGCTGTCGCCGGGAAGGTCCGAGATCGGTTGGCCGAGGCGGTGGCGGCCGTCTAGACCAATTCGGCCGGCGCGAAGAAACCGGCCTCCAGCGGAAGCGTGAGAGGCGCGCCCACGTCCCCTTCGATCAACAGCCGGCGGCCGGTGCGACGGATGTCGCGCACCGTGCTCCAGCCCTCGGGCAGCGGGACGGTGCCGATCACATGCCGGATCACATGCACGCGCCCCGGCGCAAGCTCCAGATGCGTGGCCACGCCGCGCTGCGCCAGATACGCCGCCTCGCCCGTGCCCGAACCGGGGGTGCAGCCGTCCTCGACACCCAGCACGCCGCGGTGACGCCCGTTCCAGGGGGAATAGTCGCGCCCCCCATTGGAATACCATAGCATCGTCACCGGAAGACGCGCAGGATCCTTGAGGAAGAACACGATGTCCCGCTCGGCCTGCCTGACGACGGCCGTCCATCCAAGTTCATGGCCTCGCGCCTCGACTAGGGTGACGAAATCCTCGTGCCCGGTGCCGCCCGGATAGCAGTGCAGATCCACCGTGCCGCCGCCGCCGGGAAAACGGGCCATGTCCGAGGTTTGCGCGGGATAGTCCAGCCAGTTGCGCCCCGGCTCCAGCGGCCGGTCGCCGGTAAGCGCAAGCTGCTTGGCCGAGAAACTGAGACGTCCGCCCGCTTGCAACGCAATCATCGGATGATGCGCCACGGGCAGCGCGCCCCGCCCGCCGGTCACGATATGGGACTGGTAGAGCAGCGGCGCCCCGGCGTGCAAGTGGATCTCCTTTTGCACCCGCGCGCCCTGAACGTCGCATTCGAGTTCCAGGCGCGCCGTCGCCGCGCGGTCGCTCTGCACCAGTTCGTCCACCCGCCAGGCGCTGTTGGCGCTCCAGCCATGCAGAGGGGCGCCGGAAGAGGCTCCGAACGGCGCGCACAGGAAATCCCCGGAAAGGCGTCGCTCCACCAGCGGAATGTCGGGATCGGCCTGAACCTGCGGCTCGTCCAGCCACGGGGCGCAGTGCAGCGGCGAAAGCCACCCGCCGCAGCCCGAGGCGAACCGCAACGAGGTCACCATGCCCGGACAAGGCGCAAGCCGCAACTCCGCCCCCGGCACAGCAAGTGTCATCAGATCGGTCACAGCGCCCCCTGGGTCACTACGCCTTCACCCTAGGCGGGCCCGGGGTGTCGATAAACCTGTGATCGCGAAACTAACTGTTGCCATCCGCGGCGCGGCGAAACCCGCTGGCGACGACGAATTTTTCGGAACTGTCGGACCGGCTGGCGGGCGGCTTGACGTTGGCGACCTTGGCGAAGCGGCGTTTCAGAAGCTTCTGCAACTCGCCTTCGGTCCCGCCGGCCAGCACCTTGGCGACGAATGTGCCGCCCTCTTCCAGAACGTCGAAGGCGAAATCGGCCGCCGCCTCGCACAGGGCTATGATCCGGAGATGGTCGGTCTGCTTGTGCCCCGACGAGGCTGCGGCCATGTCGCTCATCACAACATCGGCCTTGCCGCCGAGCCAGCCCTTCACCGTTTCGTCGGCCTCGTCGGCCATGAAATCGAGTTGGTGGATCTCGGCGCCGGCGATGGGTTCGACCTGCTGGATATCCACCCCCAGAACACGGCCGACCGCCTTGCCCGGCTTGTCGCCCAGCGCGTTGACGCGCCGGACCGCCACCTGGCACCAGCCGCCCGGCGCGCAGCCCAGATCGACGACCCGCGCCCCGGGCACAAGGAAATGGTACTTGTCGTCCAGTTCCAGAATCTTGAAGGCGGCGCGACCGCGATAGCCCTCGCGCTTGGCGCGCAGAACATAGG
>JBAVQZ010000407.1:0-6741 GCA_049694515.1 Paracoccaceae bacterium
GCTGGAGGCCGCGCTTTCCGACCTGGCCGCCGAGGTCGCCGCCGAGATGGACGCCCAGGGCGTGCCGCGCGACGCGGTGCGCCAGGACCGCAAGCTGCATCTTCGCTATTCCGGCACCGACACCGCGCTGGCGGTGGACTGGACCGGCGATTTCGACAAGGCGCGCGCGGACTTCGAAGCGGCACACCGCGCCCAGTTCGGCTTCGCCACACCCGAACGCGACCTGGTGATCGAGGCGGTCGAACTGGCCGGCCGGTCCGAGGGCGAAGGCGCCGCCGAGACCGAGACCGCCGGCGCCGTCGAGGAGCGCGACGCGACGACCGACCAGCGCATGCCGGTCTTTACCGGCGGCGACTGGGTCGAGGCCGGCGTGTTCCGCCGCGAAGGGCTGGCGCCGGGCGACCGCATCAAGGGGCCCGCGCTGGTGATCGAGCCGAACCAGACCATCATGGTCGAACCCGGCTGGCAGGCCCGGATCACCGAGCATGACCACGTGTTGCTGACCCGTACCGAGGCGATGGCCCGCGATCACGCGGCCGGCACGCTGGAGGCCGACCCGATCCTGCTGGAGGTGTTCAACAACCTGTTCATGAACATCGCCGAGCAGATGGGCGTGGCGCTGCGCAACACCGCGCAATCGGTGAACATCAAGGAACGTCTGGATTTCTCCTGCGCCGTGTTCGACCGCGAGGGCGCGCTGGTGGCCAACGCGCCGCACATGCCGGTGCATCTGGGTTCGATGGACCGCTCGGTCGAGACGGTGATCCGCCTGAACGAGGGCGACATCCATCCCGGCGACGTCTTCGCACTGAACGCGCCCTATAATGGCGGCACGCATCTGCCCGACATCACGGTGGTCACGCCGGTCTTCGACGCGGCCGAGCGCGAGGTCATCTTCTGGGTCGCGGCGCGCGGGCACCACGCCGATGTCGGCGGCACCGCGCCCGGCTCGATGACGCCGCTTGCCACCAGCGTGGACGAGGAAGGCGTGCTGATCGACAATTTCAAGCTGGTCGATCGCGGCACCATCCGCGAAAAGGCGCTGCGCGAGCTGCTGACCGATCACCCCTACCCCGCCCGCAACCCGGACCAGAACATCGCCGACATGAAGGCGCAGGTCGCGGCCAACGCGCGCGGCATAGCCGAGCTGCGGCGCATGGTGTCCGACTTCGGTCAGGACGTGGTCGAGGCCTATATGCGCCACGTCCAGGACAACGCCGCCGAAGAGGTCGCGCGCCTGATCGGCCGCCTTGAGGATTGCGCGTACGAATATCCCACCGATACCGGCCAGGTGATCCGCGTGAAGATCACCGTGGACCGCGAGAGCCGCGAGGCGAGTGTGGATTTCACCGGCACCTCCGAGATGCAACTGAACAATTTCAACGCGCCCGAGCCAGTGACGCGGGCCGCCGTCCTCTATGCCTTCCGGGTGATGGTCGAGGCGCCGATCCCGATGAACGCGGGCTGTCTGCGCCCGATCCGGATCGTCATCCCCGACGGCTGCATGCTGAAGCCGCGCTACCCGGCGGCGGTGGTGGCCGGCAACGTCGAGACCTCGCAGCATGTCACCAACGCGCTGTTCGGCGCGCTGGGGGCGATGGCCAACAGCCAGGGCACGATGAACAACCTGACCTTCGGCAACGCCCGCCACCAGTATTACGAAACCATCTGCTCGGGCAGCCCGGCCGGGGTGAAGAATGACGGCAAAGGGTTCGCGGGCACCTCCGGCGTGCATGTCCACATGACCAACTCGCGGCTGACCGACCCCGAGATCCTGGAGCTGCGCTTTCCGGTCATGCTGGACGAGTTCGCCCTGCGCACCGGATCGGGCGGCAAGGGGGCCCATGACGGCGGCGACGGCACGCGCCGGACGATCCGCTTCCTCGAAGACATGGACTGCGCGATCCTGTCTTCGCACCGGACCCGGCCGCCGCGCGGCATCGAAGGCGGCGGCGACGGCGAGGTCGGGAAGACCTTCATCACCCGCCGCGAAGGCCGCGAGGACGTGCTGGACGCCTGCCAGCAGACCACGGTGGCCGAGGGCGACGCGATCACCGTGATCACGCCCACCCCCGGCGCCTATGGCAAGGCATAGTCAGACGGCGTTGGGCGGCGTCCCTCCGGCCAGGACCGCGCGGATATTGTCCAGCGCCATGTGGCCCATCGCCTCGCGCACCTCCAGGGCGGCGGTGCCCAGGTGCGGCAGCAGGGTGACATTGTCCAGCGCGCGCAGCGCCTCGGGCACCTGCGGCTCGAACTCGTAGACATCCAGCCCCGCCCCGGCGATGCGCCGGGCTTCCAGCGCCGCAATCAGCGCGGCCTCGTCCACGACGTCGCCGCGCGAGATGTTGACCAAATGCGCGGTGGGTTTCATCGCGACGAAGACCCCAGCGCCGATCAGGTGATGCGTCGCGGGGCTGCCGGGCACGGCGGCCACCAGCACATCCGCCGCGGACGCGACCCTTTCGATGCTGTCCATCTGCGTCGCGGGAACGCCTGGATCCTCCACCTCGGAGCGGTTGAAGAACACCACCTCCATCCCGAAGCCGTCATGTCCACGCCGGGCGATGGCCTTTCCGATACGGCCCATGCCCACGATCCCCAGCGTCTTGCCGGTGACATGCAGGCCCAGCATCTGCGTGGGGTGCCAGCCCGCCCAGCGACCCGACCGCACCAGCCGCTCGCCCTCGGCCGCGCGGCGGCAGCTCATCAGGATCAGCGTCATCGCGATGTCGGCGGTGGCATCGGTGACCGCGCCGGGCGTGTTGGTGACGGTGATGCCCGCGGCCTTCGCCGCCGCCGCGTCGATATGGTTGTAGCCGACGCCGAAATTGGCCAGCAGCCGGGCGCGCGGCGCCTTTACCTGCGCGAAGATCTCGGCCGAGAAGGCATCGCCCAGCGTCGGCAGTATTGCGTCATAATCGGCCAGCGCGGCCAGCATCTCGTCCGCGGACATGGGCGCGGTGCTTTCGCGCACCGTGGTCTCGGCCAGCGCGCAGGCGGCCTCGCAGACGCTATCGGGCAGCGGCCGCGTGATCAGGAGTTTCGCCATCAGTAAAGCCGCCCCCCCTCGGGCACATCCTTGTCGGGCGTCAGAAGCACGACCTCGCCATCGGCGTCCGGCACGCCCAGCACCAGCACCTCGGACATGAACTTGCCGATCTGGCGCGGCGGGAAGTTGACCACGGCCATCACCTTCTTGCCCTGCAGATCCTCGGGGCGGTAATGCGCGGTGATCTGGGCGGAGCTTTTCCGCTCTCCCAGCTCGGGGCCGAAATCGACCCACAGCTTGATCGCGGGCTTGCGCGCCTCGGGGAAGGGTTCGGCCCGGGTGATGCGGCCCACCCGGATATCCACCTTGAGAAAGTCGTCGAAACCGATCTCGCTCATTTGCCAAGCTCGCGGCTGCGTTCGGCGGCGGCGGCGACCGCGCGTTTCAGAAGGTCGGGAAAGCCGGTTCTCTCATCCATCAGAACCTCCAGCGCGGCGGCGGTTGTCCCACCCGGCGAAGTGACGTTGACGCGTAGCTGCGCCGGATCCTCGGGCGAGTCCTCGGCCAGCTGTCCCGCGCCGCCCACCGTGGCCTTGGCAAGTTTCATCGCCAACTCCGGGGCCAGCCCCTGGGCCTCTCCGGCGGCGGCAAGGGTTTCGATCAGGTGAAAGACATAGGCCGGGCCGGAGCCGGAAACGGCGGTGACCGCGTCCATCTGCGCCTCATTTTCCAGCCGCACGGTCTGGCCCACGGCGGAAAGCAGCGCCTCGGCCAGTTTCATCCGGTCCTCGCCCGCGTGCGGGTTGCCGATCAGGGACGTGATTCCGCGCCCCACGGCCGCGGGCGTATTGGGCATGGCGCGGATGATCGGCGTGTCGGCCCCCAGCACCCGCTCGTAGAAGGAAATCGGCGTGCCGGCGGCGACCGAAACGAACAGCGTTTGCCCATTGCCCAGAGGCGCCAGCACCGGCAGCGCTTCTTCCATCATCTGCGGCTTGACGGCGACCAGCACAATGGCCGGATCCTCGGGCAGATCCGCGTTCAGATGCAGCCCTTGCCCTTCGAGTCCTTTCAGCCAGTCCGACGGCTTGGGATCCTTCACCCAGACCGAGGCGGGCGGTAGCCCCTGCCCCAGCCAGCCCTCCAGCATCGCCGAGCCCATCTTGCCGCAGCCGAGAAGCACGAGGCCCCGGCTGCTGACGTCATTCATGTCCATCAATGACTCCCCCTTGTTGTCGTGGGGGGAGGTTAGGCGCGCCCGTAAGCCTCTGCAATGGCGACCTGCATCGCCTGCTCGGGCGTGTGATCGGCCCAGGCCACCAGTTGGAAGGCCGGATAGAACCGCTCGGCCGCGGTGACGGCGGTGCCGATCATCCGGTCGATCTGCTCGGGGCCCGCGATCTGGCCGCCGGACAGCATCAGGCCGTAGCGGAAGACCATCAGCCGCTGCTCGTGCCAATAGGTGAACGCGCCGGACCAGCAGCTGTCATTGGTGCGGTTGAGGGTCTCGTAAAGCTTCGGCAGCTTGTCCTCGGGCGGCTCCATCTCGAAGGTGCAGATCAGGCGCAAAGTCTCGTCATAGGCCGACCAGGCCAGCGTGATGGAATAGGTGCGCCACTGGCCTTCCACCGCCATCGCGATCTGATCGTCCGTCACGCGGTCGAAATCCCAAGCGTTGTGCTCGGCAAGGTGCTCGACGATGTCGATGGGGTGCAATTCCTCGGTCTGAAGGAAATCTTCGGAAAGTGACATGCCCGGCCTCATTGGTTGTAGCCTGATATGGGCGGTAGCCCACAAAGATTAGGTGCCTGCTCAAGGTGCGGCGGTATGCTCACTCGCCCCTTACTAGATATGGTGTTCCGAAAGGGCAGACCTGTAAAGAGGGTTTTTCGGGAATCTCGGTGTGGAGTGGCGGCCGTCACGCCCGGCAGCGACCGGATCGCCAGCCGCGTCAAAGACTTGCGCCGCGGGACTGGCCGCGGCGCGTTCGATCGTAATCTGTGGCGGAAATGCCGCGCCCTGCAACGGCTGTGCGCGCCGCAGAGCGACTTCGGTCAGCCGATCCCCTCGGCATCGACCCAGGCCTTGGTGCGATCCAGGACACGCCCCATCAGGCGCACGATCTCGGCGGCGTCGTCCTCGGTCAGGATCAGCGGCGGACACAGCGCCAGCGTGTCGCCGACATTTCGGATGATCAGCCCTTCTTCATGGCCGAATCCGAAGGCCGCGGCGCCGACCTTGCCGATAGGATCGAAAGGCCGCTTCGTCGCCTTGTCGGCCACCAGCTCCAGCCCCGCGATCAGCCCGGCGCCGCGCACCTCGCCGACCAGCGGGTGATCGGCGTATTGCGCAAGGTCGCTCTGAAACTTCGGCCCCAGCCGGGCGGCATTGCCCATCAGGTCCTGCTCCTCGATGATCTTCAGGTTCTCCAGCCCGACGGCGGTCGCGACCGGGTGGCCCGAGGCCGTGAAGCCGTGTCCGAAGGTGCCGATCTTGTGGGTGTTGTCGGCAATCGCGTCATAGATCTCTTCGCTGAAAACGACCGCCGCCAGCGGCATGTAGGAGGAGGTCAGCTGTTTCGACAGCACCATGATGTCGGGGGTGAAGCCGTAATGCTGCGCGCCGAACGGGCTGCCCAGCCGGCCAAAGCCGTTGATCACCTCGTCGGACACGAGAAGGATGTCGTATTTCCGGCACAGCGCCTCGATCCCCGGCCAGTAGCCCTCGGGCGGGGGCATGACGCCGCCGGCGGCCATCAGCGGCTCGCCGATCAAGGCGGCGATGGTCTCGGGGCCTTCGGCGAGGATGGTCTCCTCGGCCTCTTTCAGCAGGCGGGCGGTGAAGTCGGCCTCGCTCTCGCCCGCCTCGCCGAAGCGGTAGAAATGCGGGCAGGTCAGATGCGTGACGGGAATCGCCGGCAGGTCGAAATCGCGATGGTTGGCGGGCAGGCCGGTCAGGCTGCCGCTTGCCACCGTGATGCCGTGATAGCCCTTGGTGCGCGCCAGGAACTTCTTCTTTTCCGGCCGGCCAAGCGCGTTGTTCATGTACCAGACCATCTTGACCACGGTGTCGTTCGCCTCGGACCCCGACGAGGTGAAAAAGACACGCGTCAGGTTTTCCGGCGTCATCTCGACCAGCTTCTCGGCCAGCCGGATCGAAGGCTCGTGCGCCTTGTGGGCGAAGGTGTGGTAATAGGGCAGCTTGTCCATCTGCGCCATAGCCGCGTCGCGCAGGCGTGACTGGCTGAACCCGACCGCCACCGACCATAGCCCCGCCAGGCCCTCGATGTATTTCTTGCCGGTATTGTCAAAAACATGGATGCCCTCGCCCCGCTCGATCACCAGCGGGCCGCGCTGTTCGTGAACGCGCGCATCGGTGTAGGGGTGCAGGGTGGTGGTGATGTCCACATGCTGGGCGGAGTTGGAAAGCGGTTTCATCGGGCGGACTCCTTTCGGCCGGAGATGTCTGCGTCAGTCGGTTGTCGTCACGGTATCGCCGATCACGTCGCCGGCCGCCAGCAGGATATCCTCGCGGAACTGATCCGCGACAAGCTGGACGCCGACCGGCGTGTTGCCGACATTGCCGTTGGTCAGCGTCAGGCCGGGCAGGCCCATGAAGGGAAAGCCGATCTGCGGCGTCTGCGCCTCCAGCACGGCGGCGAAATCGGCCTCCGAGGCGACATCGCGCTGATCGGCGAAGGGCAGCTCGCCCGAAACCGGACAGAGCAGAACCGGCCAGTCGGACAGGAA
>JBAVQZ010000408.1:0-11779 GCA_049694515.1 Paracoccaceae bacterium
CACCCGCTGGTGCTCCCGCAGGTGTTGCACTTCATGCAGGTGCCGTTGCGCACCAGCGTGTAGTTGCCGCATTCGCCGCAGGCCTCGCCCTCGTAGCCCTGCATCCGCGCCTTGGTGCGCGCGTCGAGGCCGGTGGCGGACGACCTGACCGCGCCGCGCGTTGTCTCGGCGGTCACGGTCTGCACCGCGGTCATCGACTCGGCCGAGACATCGAAGGCCGTCCCGGCGATGCCGCCCTGCAGCACCACCAGCTCCTGCGGCACCCGCTTGCGAAGATAGCCTGTCGAGCTGATCTGCTTGAGCACCTCCAGCGATTTCGAGGCGGCGCTCTCGCTCATCTCCTGGACGTTCGACACGCCCTCTTCCTCGCCGCGACCCAGATCGTCGAAGGTGTGCCCCTCGGGTTTCACATGGGCCAGGTCGGTGCGGTCGAGGTAGCTGACCGCCAGCTCGCGGAAGATATAGTCGAGGATCGAGGTGGCGTTCTTGATGCTGTCATTGCCCTGCACCATGCCCGCGGGCTCGAACTTGGTGAAGGTGAAGGCATCGACAAACTCCTCCAGCGGCACGCCGTATTGCAGGCCGACGCTGACGGCGATGGCGAAATTGTTCATCATCGCGCGGAAGCCGGCCCCCTCCTTGTGCATGTCGATGAAGATCTCGCCAAGCTGGCCGTCCTTGTACTCGCCGGTCCGAAGATAGACCTTGTGGCCGCCGACGATCGCCTTCTGCGTATACCCCTTGCGGCGCTGGGGCAGCTTTTCGCGGCCGCGGGCGACCTCCTTGATGACGACCTTCTCGACGATCTTCTCGGCCAGCACCGCGGCCTTTTCCTGCATCGAGCCGGTGGCCAGCACCTCTTCGGCCTCCTCGTCGTCCTCGACCAGTGCCGAGGCCAGCGGCTGGCTGAGCTTGGAGCCGTCGCGATACAGCGCGTTGGCCTTGACGCCCAGCGACCAGGACAGCTCATAGGCCTTCTGGCAATCCTCGATGGTGGCGTCGTTGGGCATGTTGATCGTCTTTGAGATCGCGCCCGAGATGAAGCTCTGCGCCGCGGCCATCATGCGGATGTGGCTGTCCACGCTCAGGAAGCGCTTGCCGGTCTTGCCGCAGGGGTTGGCGCAGTCGAACACGTGGTAATGCGCCGGGTCCAGATGCGGCGCGCCTTCCAGCGTCATCGTCCCGCAGACGTGATCGTTCGCGGCGTCGATGTCTGCCTTGCTGAAGCCCAGGTGGCGCAGCAGGTCGAAGGTCGGATCGTTCAGCTTTTCGGCCGGGATGCCCAGCACGTTGGTGCAGAACGCCTCGCCCAGGGTCCACTGGTTGAACACGAAGCGGATGTCGAAGGCCGAGGGAAGCGCCGCCTCGATCTTGTCCAGCTCGTTCTGGCCGAAGCCGTGCCCGATCAGCGATGTGGTGTTGATCGACGGGCAGTTGCCGAGGCTGCCGTGGCCCACGGCATGGCCAATGATCTCCTCGATCTGGGCCGGGCGGTAGCCGAGCTTCTCCAGCGCCGCCGGGACCGACTGGTTGATGATCTTGAAATAGCCGCCGCCGGCCAGCTTCTTGAACTTCACCAGCGCGAAGTCGGGCTCGATGCCGGTGGTGTCGCAATCCATCACCAGGCCGATCGTGCCGGTGGGCGCGATGACGGTGGTCTGGGCGTTGCGGTAGCCGTGCTTTTCACCCAGCGCCAGGGCCTCGTCCCAGGCGCCCGTCGCCAACCCGATCAGATCGGCATCGGGGCAGTTGGCGTGATCCAGCGGCACCGGTTTCACCGCCAGATCCGCATACCCGTCCGCCTTGCCGTGCGCGGCGTTACGGTGGTTGCGGATCACGCGCAGCATGTGCTTGGCGTTGCGCGCATGTCCCGGGAAGGCGCCCAATTCGCCGGCCATCTCGGCCGAGGTGGCATAGGCCACGCCGGTCATGATCGCGGTCAGGGCACCGCCCATGGCGCGGCCCTCGTCGCTGTCATAGCCCAGCCCCATGTTCATCAGCAGACCGCCGATATTGGCATAGCCGAGGCCCAGCGTGCGGAAGTCGTAGGAAAGCTGCGCGATCTCCTTGCTGGGGAACTGCGCCATCATCACGCTGATTTCCAGCGTCACGGTCCACAGCCGCACGGCGTGGACGTAGTCCTCGGCCTGGAACCGGCCGTCCTGATAAAAGGTCAGCAGGTTCATCGAGGCCAGGTTGCAGGCGGTGTCGTCCAGGAACATGTATTCCGAGCACGGGTTGGAGCCGCGGATCGCGCCGTCCTCGGGGCAGGTGTGCCAGGCGTTGACCGTGTCGTGATACTGGATGCCCGGATCGGCGCAGGACCAGGCGGCATGGCCGATCTGCTCCCACAGGTCGCGGGCCTTGATGGTCTTGGCCACCTTGCCGTCGGTGCGGCGGATCAGTTCCCAGTCGTCGTCGTTCTCGACCGCCTTCAGGAAGGCATCCGTCACCCGCACCGAGTTGTTGGAGTTCTGCCCCGAGACCGAGCTGTAGGCCTCGGAATCCCAGTCGGTGTCATAGGTCGGGAACTCGATCGAGCCATAGCCCTGCTTCGCGTAATCCAGCACGCGCTTGACATACGCCTCGGGGATCGCCTGCTTTTTCGCGGCCCGGATCGCGGTTTTCAGCCCCTCGTTGGCCTTGGGGTCATAGGCGTCCTCTTCGCGGCCGTCCCAGACACGGATCGCGGCGAAGATGTCATTCAGCCGCGCCTCGTGCATCTTTGATCCGGCGACAAGGCTGGCCACCTTCTGCTCTTCGCGCACCTTCCAGTTGATGAATTCCTCGATATCGGGGTGATCGGCGTCGCAGATCACCATCTTGGCCGCACGGCGCGTTGTGCCACCCGACTTGATCGCGCCGGCGGCACGGTCGCCGATCTTGAGAAAGCCCATCAGGCCCGACGATTTGCCGCCGCCGGAAAGCTTCTCGCCCTCGGCCCGCAGGCTGGAGAAGTTGGTGCCGGTGCCCGAGCCGTATTTGAACAGCCGCGCCTCGCGCACCCACAGGTCCATGATGCCGCCATCGCCCACCAGGTCGTCCTTCACCGACTGGATGAAGCAGGCATGCGGCTGCGGATGCTCATAGGCCGACTTGGAGCGGGTCAACTTGCCGGTCTTGTAATCGACGTAATAGTGCCCCTGGCTGGGTCCGTCGATGCCATAGGCCCAGTGAAGCCCGGTGTTGAACCATTGCGGACTGTTCGGCGCCGCGCGCTGGGTGGCCAGCATGTAACGCATCTCGTCGAAATAGGCGCGGGCATCGGCCTCGGTGGTGAAATAGCCGCCTTTCCAGCCCCAGTAGCACCACGCGCCGGCCAGCCGGTCGAAGACCTGCCGGGCCGAGGTTTCACCGACGAATCGCTCGTCCTCGGGCAGCGCGTCCAGCGCCTTGTCGTCGGGCACCGAACGCCACAGGAATTCCGGCACGTCCTTTTCGCGCACCGGCTTCAGCCGCGCGGGCACACCCGCCTTGCGGAAATATTTCTGCGCGATCACGTCCGAGGCGACCTGACTCCAGCCCGCGGGCACCTCTACGTCGTCCAGGCGGAACACGATGGTGCCGTCCGGGTTGCGAATCTCCGACGCGGTAGAGGTGAACTCCAACTCGCCATATGCGCCTGTCTCTGCCTTCGTGAAATTGCGTTCGATTTTCATTTTCTGCCCCGTCGCAAGTCGTTCCGTCCCGTGGTCAGTGGCCTTTGTCGCGCCCTGGCCTTGTTCACGCCGGTTTTCGCAGACAAATGACCCCCCACCGCAGAAAAGCCTGCGGCGTCTCCCTGCGTCCGGGCCCCTGCCCGGCGCATCATCTGTGGGTTTCATCCGTCTGTCGAAGCGAACACTAAATATAGTGCTGTATCGCCCGGCCAACACAAGGTGACGTAGATCGAGGGGTCCGGTCAACGGAATAATTTGAACGTGGCACCGGTTTTTTTCGTTGACCGCCGGCGATCCGTCCGGTCGCGGCGCCATGCCAATGATTCATTTTCATGACGGGTCCACGCGCAACATCTGGGCGGCGCATGGAAAACCGCCAACAATATATATGCTTGCCCGGAAAAGTTGCCCTGTCACTTGACCTCAGGTTGTGCGCAATCACCCGGCCGGAACGCGTGTGGCGCGGTGAGGCCGCTGCGCCACAGTGGATCTCGATATCGGCTGCGAGAAATTGGAGGCTGGTCGGGGCGATAGGATTCGAACCTACGACCTACGGTACCCAAAACCGCCGCGCTACCAGGCTGCGCCACGCCCCGAACCGCCGCTTTACTAGCGGCGCCGCGCGGCAAAGGAAAGGGCTAAGGTGCGCCGCAGGGCCAGGCGGCCGCCTCGCCCAGCGCGGGGTGGCGCAGCAGGCTGCCTTCGGTGATGCCGATGCGCCGCGACAGCCCGCCGTTGATCTCGAGGACCGCACGAACACCCGCGCCGCCGTCGATAGGTGTTTCGTCCAGCGGGCGCGCGTTTTCGTGGATCCGGGTCACCCGGCCCGCTTCGTCCATGAAGATCATGTCGAGGGGAATCAGCGTGTTCTTCATCCAGAAGCTCACACGCCGCGGCGAGGCGTAGAGAAACAGCATGCCGTGGCTGGTGGCCAGCTTCTCGCGATTCATCAACCCCTGCGCGCGCTCGTCGGGCTCGTCCGCCAGTTCGACGGTGAATCGCGCCTGCCCCCAGTCGCCCTTCAGCTGCACCAGATTGTCGGCGCACTGCGCCGCGCCCGGCGCCGCGCTGAAAGCAAGAATGATCGCGAAGACCGCGATCACTCCTCGTCGCCACTCCCGGTAATCGCCATTTCCCATGGGCACACCATCATTGCCATCCGTCCGCGCTTGCCTTCGGCGACGCGAAGCGCCACCGCTTCGCCCGGCTGCAGGTCCGCAAGCCCCGAGCGGCGCAGCACCTCGACATGCACGAAGATATCATCGCCCGAGCCGAACACATTTGCAAAGCCGAACCCCTTGGCCTTGTCGAACCATTTGACGCGGGCGGGTTCCAGCGGCGCTTTCAGCAACTCCTCGGAATCGGCCTCGTCCAGATCCACAAGCGTGGTGGTCGCGGCGCCTTCGGGCGGCTCGATGCTGAGCACCTCGGTGGCCTGCATCCCGCGCTCGGTCTGCTGTATGCGGATTTCGATCGTCGCGGCGTCGGCGACCGAGCTTTGACCGAAATTCCGCAACACATTGGCATGCAGAAGGATATCCGGACCGCCCTCGTCGGCGATCACGAACCCGAACCCCTTCGTCGGATCGAACCATTTGACGCGACCGGTAACCGTATCCCCAGGTTTGTCTTCGTCTTCGCCCATCTGTCTGTTCACTACCGATAGATACATTTTCTGTGCACCTGTCTCACAGAAATCCCAAGAACATCAAACCTTGTTTATTATCTATACTCAACAGTTTGCTATTCACGAAGCGTGAAAATCACGGATTGAGACGCTCTATCCTCCACGCATCATCAAGGGTTTCGCGGCGCCAGCGGAAGCGGTCGTGCAACCGGAAGGCGCCATCGGCCCAGAACTCTATCTCCAGGGGGCGAATACGATACCCTCCCCAAAACGGCGGCCGGTCAGGATGTGTGCCCTTCTCGGCCGTCACCCTGGCCACCTCTGCCATCAGCGCCCCGCGCGAGCGCAGCGGCCGTGACTGTTTCGAGGCCCAGGCGCCAAGCCTGCTTTTCAGCGAGCGCGAGGCGTAATAGGCATCGGCCTGCGGCCCCTCCTCCCGCTCGGTCACGCCGCGCACGCGGATCTGTCGGCGCAACGACTTCCAATGTAACACAAAAGCCGCCTTTCCGGCGCTGTCGATTTCGCCGGCCTTCGCACTCTCGTAATTGGTGTAGAAGACGAAGGCGTTCGCCTCGATTTCCTTGAGCAGTACCATCCGCACATTGGGCAGGCCGGCCTCATCCACGGTTGCAAGCGCGATGGCGTCGGGGTCGTTCGCCTCGCTCTGCACCGCGTCGGCCAGCCAGGCGCGGGCCAGGACGAAGGGATCGTCGCCCGCGAATATTCCAGTTCTGTCGGTCGTCATCCGTGCCTCCTTGCCGTGGTGATGCAGCCGTGCCGCTGATCGCCGGCAAAGCCGCGCGGCGCGGTATTGATGGTTGCCTGTCTTTGCCCTAAAGGTCTGTCATGCCGCAAAAGGTCGTCGAGGGGCACCGAATGTCAACAAAACTATTGGAAGGGAAGCGCGGCCTCATCATGGGACTTGCCAACGACAAGTCCATCGCATGGGGAATCGCGCGCGCCTGCGCCGAGCACGGGGCCCAGCTGGCCTTTTCGTATCAGGGCGAGCAGCTGAAAAAGCGCGTCCAGCCGCTGGCCGAGCAACTCGGTTCGGACATGGTGCTGGAATGCGATGTCGGCACCGACGCCTCGATCGACGCGCTTTTCGCCGCGATCGAGAAGCAGTGGGGCAAGCTGGATTTCATCGTCCACGCCATCGCGTTCTCCGACAAGAGCCAGCTGCGCGGCCGCTATGTCGATACCACGCACGACAATTTCCGCGTCTCGATGGATATTTCGGTCTATTCCTTCACCGCGGTCGTCAACCGCGCCGAAAAGCTGATGACCGATGGCGGCTCCTGCCTGACACTGACCTATTACGGCGCTGAAAAGGTCATGCCGCATTACAACATGATGGGCGTCGCCAAGGCCGCGCTGGAGGCGTCGGTCAAGTACCTGGCCGAGGATCTGGGCAAGGACGACATCCGCGTCAACGCGATCTCGGCCGGTCCGATCCGCACGCTGGCGGCCAGCGGAATCGGCGATTTCCGCTATATCATGAAATGGAACGAGCTGAACTCGCCGCTGCGGCGCAACGTAACGCAGGACGAGGTCGGCAAATCCGCGGTCTACCTGCTGTCCGATCTGGGCTCGGGCGTGACGGGCGAGGTGCTGCATGTCGATGCGGGCTATCACGCCATCGGAATGAAGGCGGTGGACGCGCCCGACATCGACGCCACGAACGGCCGCAAGCCCGCCGGAGACTGACAGATGAGCGACCGCCTCCCCCATGAAAAGGGGTTTCACGTCAGCTGGGACCAGATACACCGCGACAGCCGGGCCCTGGCCTGGCGGCTGGACGGGCAAGGGCCCGACAACGGGGCATGGCGCGCGATCGTGGCGATCACCCGCGGCGGCATGGCGCCGGCGATGATCGTGGCGCGGGAGCTGGACGTGCGCGTCGTCGACACGATCTCGGTGAAATCCTACAACCACCAGACCCAGACCGAGGCCGAGGTGCTCAAGGCGCCGGACGCCAAGATCACGGGCGACGGCACCGGCGTTCTGGTGGTCGATGACCTTGTGGACAGCGGCAAGACGCTGGAGCTTGTGCGCAAGCTCTATCCCAAGGCGCATTTCGCCACCGTCTATGCCAAGCCGCAGGGCCGGCCGATGGTCGACACATTCATCACCGAGGTCAGCCAGGACACCTGGATCTTCTTTCCCTGGGACATGGCGCTGCAATATGTCGAACCCTATCGCGGCACGGATTGAGGCGGCGGCATGACCGCCTCCCGCCAGTCGCGCATCGGCGAGCTGCTGCACGACATCTTCGAGGCCAGCCTGTTGCTGAAAGCGGTCGAGGCAGTGGCCGAGCTGTTCGGGGGCATCGGGCTCTACTTCCTGCCCGGGGACCGGATCGCGGGCTTCATGGGCTGGCTGACACGGCACGAACTGGCCGAGGACCCGAAGGACGCGCTGGCCAATTTCATCCTGCATCTGGCGCAGGGACTGTCGATCCAGACCACCAGCTTCTATGCCTTCTACATGGCCTCGCACGGGGTGCTGAAGCTGCTGCTGGTCGGCGCGCTCTGGGCGCGGGTGCGCTGGGCCTACCCGGCGGCGGTGGTGGTATTCGCGGGATTCATCGTCTATCAGCTACACCGCTTCGCGCTGACGCATGCGCCGATGATGATCGTTCTGACCATCCTCGACCTGATCGTGATCTGGCTGACCCTGCGCGAGTACCGGTTGCTGAAACAGCAGCCACGCGTGTAGATCAGGCCGACCCACCGACGCCAAACGGAAAGGCACGTCATGCCCCTGCCCCTGAACCCCGACCTTGCCGCCACCACGCCGCCCCCGGTGATGGAGGCGCGCCGCTGGCTGGCGGGCGCGCGGTTCAGCGATGACAAGCCGCTGTTGAATGTCAGCCAGGCGGCGCCGGTCGACCCGCCGCCCCGCGCCCTGCGCGAGGCGATCGCGGAGACCGCGCTCAACATCCCGCAAGCGCATCTTTACGGACCCGTCCTGGGCCTGCCGAATTTGCGCGCGCGTGTGGCCGCGGACTGGTCGTCGGCCTATGGCGGACGGATCGCAACCGAGCAGGTAGCGATCACCTCGGGCTGCAACCAGGCCTTCTGCGCCGCGATCGCCACCCTGGCCCGCACAGGGGATGAAGTTATCCTTCCAACACCCTGGTATTTCAATCATAAAATGTGGCTGGACATGAACGGCATCACCGCCGTCCCGCTGCCCACAGGCGACGCGCTTATCCCCGACGCCGAGGCGGCCGCCGCGCTGATCACGCCGCGAACCCGCGCCATCGTGCTTGTCACGCCCAACAACCCGGGCGGCGTCGAATACCCGGGCGACACGCTGGCCGCCTTCCACGATCTCGCGAAATCCAACGGGCTGGCGCTGATCGTGGACGAGACCTATCGCGACTTCGACAGCCGCCAGGGCGCGCCGCACGCGCTGTTCACCGACCCGGACTGGGACGAGACGCTGATCCACCTCTATTCCTTCTCCAAGGCCTATCGCCTCACGGGCCACCGGGTGGGCGCGATCGTGGCCGGAACGAAGCGACTGGCGGAGGTCGAGAAATTCCTGGATACCGTGACCATCTGCCCCAACCAGATCGGACAGCACGCGGCGCTCTGGGGGATGGAGAACCTGGCCCAGTGGCTGGCCGGCGAGCGGGCAGAGATCCTCGACCGGCGGGCCGCGATCGAGGCGGGCGCGCCATCGCTCGACGCGTGGCGGCTGCTGGGCGCCGGAGCGTATTTCGCCTATTTCGAGCATCCCTTCGCCCTGCCCTCGGACGAACTGGCGCGGCGGCTGGTGCAGGAACAGGCGGTGCTGCTGCTGCCCGGGACGATGTTCACGCCATCGGACGATCCGGCGGGCGCGCGGCAGCTGCGGATCGCCTTTGCCAATATCGACCGGGCCGGGATCGAAACGCTGTTCGCGCGTCTCCAGGCCTTTACCCCGTGACGCTTGCGGCGTCCCGCGCAAACTCTTACACAGCGTCGAGGAAACGCAGCCAGGGAAGGACGCATTGCGATGAGCGCGGCGAAGAAGAAGAGCGCGGCGAAGACGACCGGAAACTTCGTGGTCTGGGCCATTCTGTTGCTGCTGATCGTGGGGCTCGGGGGATTCGGCGTCCGGAATTTCGGCGGCCGGGTGCAGAGTATCGGACAGGTCGGCGACACCGACATCTCGGTGGACGAGTATGCCCGCGAGCTTACCCAGGCCATGCGCCAGGCCGAGCAGCAGAGCGGCCAGCCCATGACCATCGCCCAGGCCGAGGCCCAGGGCATCGTCGCGCGGGCCCGCGGCCGCGTCATCACCTCGGCCACGCTGGACAACGAGGTGTCGAAGATGGGCGTCTCGGTCGGCGACGCAGAGGTTCAGAAGCAGGTTCTGGGCTATGACGCCTTCAAGGGCCAGGACGGCAAGTTCAGCCGCGATGCCTACAGCTACGCGCTGCAACAGAACGGCCTGACCGAAGCCGGGTTCGAGGCGCAGATCCGCAAGGAATCGGCGCGCAGCCTGCTTCAGGGCGCGATCGTCGCCGGAGTCAGCGCGCCCGCCGCATATGGCGATGTGATCTATGACTATATCGGCGCGCGCCGCAGCTATTCGATGATCGAGCTCAAGCCGGCCGACCTTGACACGCCGGTGGGCCAGCCCGACGACGCCGCGCTCAAGGCCTATTACGACGCGCATCCCGACGATTTCACCGCCCCCGCCAGCAAGTCGATCACCTATGCCTGGCTGACGCCCAACATGATGATGGACAAGGTGCAGGTCGACGAGAAGACGCTGAAGGATCTTTACCAACAGCGGATCGACGAGTTCGTCCAGCCCGAGCGGCGCTTGGTCGAGCGGCTGGTCTACCCGTCCGAGGCCGAGGCGCAGGCCGCGAAGCGCAAGCTCGACTCGGGCGAGGCGACGTTCGAGGATCTGGTCGCGGCACGTGGACTGGAACTGAGTGACATCGACCTCGGCGACGTGACGAAGGCGGATCTCGGCCCGGCCGGCGACGCGGTTTTCGCACTGACCGAGCCCGGCGTCGCCGGCCCGGTGCAGACCGATCTCGGCCCCGCGCTGATCCGGATGAACGCGATCCTGGACGCGCAAAAGACCACCTTCGCCGAGGCGCGCGACGATCTGAAAAGCGAACTGGCGCAGGAACGCGCACGCCGCATGATCTCGGACGACATGAGCGGCATCGACGACAAGCTCGCGGCCGGCGCCACGCTGGAGGATCTGGCGAACGAAACCGACATGCAGCTTGGCCAGATCGACTATTTCGATGGGCAGGACGCCGACATCGCAGCCTATGACGCCTTCCGCAGCGCCGCCGAGAGCGCGCAGGAAGGTGATTTCCCGGAAGTCGTCCAGCTGGACGACGGCGGCATTTTCGCGCTTCGGGTGGACGGCACCGCCCCAGCCCATCTGCGCCCGCTTGACGAGGTGCGCTCAAAGGCCGTGCGGGACTGGCGCACCGCCGAGATCACGCGCCGCCTGACCGAAAAGGCTGACGCGCTGAAGGCCCAGCTGGACGAGGGCAAGACCATCCAGGCGATGGATCTTCCGGTGGAAACCGCCGACGCCGTGACGCGCGGCGGCGTGACTCCGCCCGCCCTGTCCAAGACGGTGTTCAATCTCGACAAGGGAAAATCCGCCGTCGTCAGCGGCCCGGACGGCGTGTTCCTGGTGCAGGTTGACGACATCCTGCCGCCCGACCCGCAGGACAAGTCCGCGTCGTTCCTCAAGGACCAGCTCAAGCAGCAGGCCGGGCAAGGCATATCGCAGGACCTGTTCACATATTTCGCGCAATCGCTGCTTGACGATGCGGGACTGACGCTGAACCAGGCGGCAATCAACGCCGTCCACGCGCAGGTGCGGTGAGGCCCGGATGGCGGCGCTTTCCCCTTCTTTCGAGGCGTTCGAGGCGGGTTTCGCCGCGGGGCGCAACCAGGTAGTGCATGCCCGTCTGGCGGCCGATCTGGACACGCCCGTCAGCCTGATGCTGAAGCTGGCCGAGGCGCGCAAGGACAGCTTCATCCTGGAATCGGTCACCGGCGGCGAGGTGCGCGGGCGCTATTCGGTGGTGGGACTGAAACCGGACCTGATCTGGGAGTGCCGAAACGGGGCGAGCCGGATCAACCGCGACGCGCGTTTCGACCCGGACGCCTTCGAGGCGCAGGAGGGCCACCCCCTCGACACGCTGCGCGCGCTCATTGCGGAAAGCCGCATCGACATGCCCGAGGGGCTGCCGGCCATCGCCGCCGGGCTGTTCGGCTATCTCGGCTATGACATGATCCGCCTGGTCGAGAGATTGCCGGACGTGAATCCCGATCCGCTGGACCTGCCCGACGCGGTGCTGCTGCGCCCATCGGTCGTGGCGGTGCTGGACGGGGTGAAAGGCGAGGTCACGGTGGTCTCGCCCGCCTGGGCGGGATCGGGCCTGTCGGCGCGGGCGGCCTATGCGCAGGCGGCCGAACGGGTGATGGACGCGGTGCGCGAGCTTGAACGCTCGGTC
>JBAVQZ010000409.1:0-1648 GCA_049694515.1 Paracoccaceae bacterium
ATCGCCGGTTCCGCGCCCGGGTTCGCATCTTTTCAGCAAAGCGGATCGCTGCGGCAACCGCGCGATAATGCTCGCGCCGGATTTCCTCGCCGACCTGGACCGTGGTGTGAAGCGCTCGTGCTGTCGGCGGATCCCGGTGCAGGGGTACGCCGGCGGCCGATGCGGCCTCCCGTATGCGCGCGGCGATCTCGTCCACACCCTTCGCCACGCAAACCGGCGCGCCGCGCGTCGCGCGCTCCCATTTCAGGGCGACGGCGTAGTGGGTCGGGTTCACGATTACCACATCGGCCGCCGGTACATCGGCCAGCATCTGGTTCATGGCGATCTCCGTTCCCTTTTGTCGCCGCTGCTGTTTCATGTGCGGATCGCCCTCGGACTGCTTGAACTCGTCCTTCATGTCCTGATGGGACATCCTGTTCTTCCGAAGATGCTCGAAATGCTGCCAAATGTAGTCACCGGCGCCGATCACCGCGCCGATCAGCACGACGACCAGAAGGAATTCGACCGACATCCGAACCATACGCGCCATTGCCATGGCCGGGTCGAGATGCATCGTGACAAGCATGTCCGGCAAACGGCGTGACAGGTAGGTTGCCAGAAGGGCCGCGTAGATTGTCAGCTTTAAGGCGCTTTTCGCAAATTCGAACAGCCCGCTACGGCCGAATTTGTTTTTCGCGTTCGACAAGGGTGAAATCCGAGAAAGCTTCGGCTCCAGCTTCCGCGGGGCCACGATCAGGCTGCGTTGCGCCACGATCGACAGAAGTACCGCCGCGCCGGGCCAGAGAAAGAAGGGCGACACGCTGGCCAAGACGGCCCGGACAAGTCCGCCGGCGAGCGCCGTGCCATGACCGTCCAGAAATAGCGGGGCGAGCGTATCGGCGCGCGCGAACAGGGTCTTCATGGCGTTGCCCATGTCCGTCAGGCTCCCTGCGCCCGCACCGGCCGCCGCAATAGCCAGTGCGCCGTAGCCCGCCGCCGTGTTCAGGTCGGCAGAGCGGGCGATTTCCCCCCTTTTTCGAGCCTCTTCAAGTCGTTTCGGGGTTGGGTCGTGCGGTTTATCCTCGTCGCTCTGCGGGCCGCTCATGGCAATGCCCCGAATGGGTTCGCCACCACGGCGATCATCCAACCGCGCCAGATCTCCAGCATGAGCGGTAGCGCCAGCGCCATAAGGATAAGCCCTCCGGCGGTAATCGCCGGAGCGCCGACGAAGGCCACCATCAGCTGCGGCATGGCGCGGTTGATGACGCCAAGCGCAAGGTTGTAGATCAGCGACGCGATGACGAAAGGCATTGCCAGGGTCACCGCCAACCCGAAGGCATGCGCGATTTGTCGAATGCCCCAATCCGCAAGGAGCGCGGCGTCGGGGATCCGCGCTGGGGGCAGCGCGTCGTAGGAAAGGATCATCGCCTCGGCCGCCCTCACGTGAAGCCCGCTCATCACCGACAGGGCCAGTCCGGCGGCGACCATCAGATGCGCCATTGCCGGAAGAGGTTCCACCCCGGCGCCGCCGAATATCTGCGAAAGAGACGTGGCCTGCGCGGCCACCTGTCCCGCGATCTGAAGCACCAGCACCAGAAGCCGCAGCACCATCCCCAAAGCGAGGCCGATGATGATTTCCGGGGCAAGGGCAGGGGCTATCGCTCCGGCC
>JBAVQZ010000410.1:0-3814 GCA_049694515.1 Paracoccaceae bacterium
CCGCCGAGGGGCGCGGCATCGCGGTGATGGTGATTTCCATCGCGATGACGATCGGGCTGGTGCTATGGCAGCGTCGGGTGGCGCGCCGCACCGGCAGCCGCGTGGTCAAGGCGGATTCGCTGCATTACCTTGGCGATCTGATCCCGAACCTGGGCGCGATGCTGGCGCTTTGGGCCTCGGCGCAGTTCGGGCTGACCGGGGTGGACAGCGTGGTGGCGCTGGGGGCCGCCGCGATGCTGGTGGCCGGCGCGCTGAACATCGGCAAGGGGGCGTGGGACGCGCTTATGGACCGCGCGGCAGACCCCGAAACGGTGGCGGGCATCGAACGCATCGTGGCGAACTGGCCGGGCCTGCACGGCTATCACGACATGCGGACAAGGCGCGCCGGCAGCCAGGTTTTCGTCAACCTGCATATCGAGCTGGACGGCGACCAGACCCTGACCGAGGCGCATGACATCGGCGCAGCGCTGAAGCGCGCCATCGTCGAGGCCTATCCACAGGCCGACGTGATCATCCACAAGGATCCCGTGCGCGACCACGGCGACCGCTGACGGGTCAGGCGATGCGACCAAACGCGCCTTACGCCGCGTCCACCAGGCCCCGGCCCTTCAGCAGCGCCTCCACCCCCGGCAGACGGCCGCGAAAACGGGTGTAGAGCGCCTCGGCCTCGTCCGCGCCGCCGGCAGACAGGATGAACCGCTCCAGCCGCTCGGCGGTCTCCGGGTCGAAAGCGTCGCCCGCCTCCTCGAACGCCTCGAAGGCGTCGGCGTCCATCACCTCGGACCACATGTAGCTGTAATATCCGCTGGAATAGCCGTCGCCCGCGAACACATGCGCGAAATGCGGCGTCGCGTGGCGCATGCGGATCGCGTGCGGCATGCCCAACTCGTCCAGAACCGCGGCCTGTTTCGCCATCGGGTCGGCTGGCGCCGCGCCCTCGTGGAAACTCAGATCGACGAGTGCCGAGGCCACGTATTCCACCGTCTGGAACCCCATGTCATGGCTTGCCGCTGCCAGCAGGCGGTCACGCATGTCGCGCGGCATCGGCGCGCCGGTCCTTGCATGGGTGGCGTATTTGTCCAGCACTTCGGGGACTTCCAGCCAATGCTCGAAAAGCTGACTGGGCAATTCCACGAAGTCACGCGCCACCGAGGTGCCGGAAATCGACGGGTGCGTCACGTCCGACAGGATCTGGTGCAGCGCGTGGCCGAACTCGTGAAACAGCGTGCGCGCGTCGTCATAGGACAGAAGCGCTGGCTCCCCCTTCGCCGGTTTCGCGAAGTTGCAGACATTGTGGACCACCGGGCGCACCTCGCCGCCCAGCTTGCGCTGCGACCGGCTGGCCGAGCACCAGGCGCCGGAACGCTTTGAGCCGCGCGCGAAATAATCCGCAATGAACACCGCCATGTGGCGACCGTCCCGCGTCACCTCCCACGCCCGCGCGTCCGGGTGGTTGAGTGGCACGTCGAGCGGCGAAAACTCCAGCCCGAACAGCCGATTGGCGCAATCGAACGCCGCCTCGATCATCCGGTCGAGCTGAAAATAGGGTTTCAGCGCCGCCTCATCGAGGTCATGCTCGGCCTTGCGCAGTTTCTCGGCGTAATAGCGCCAGTCCCACGCCTCCAGCCGGCCGTTGACGCCCTCGGCATGCATCATTTCTTCCAGCTTCTCGGCGTCGGCCTCGGCGGCGGCGCGGGCGGGCCGCCACACCGCCATCAGCAGGTCGCGCACCCGTTCGGGCGTCTTGGCCATCTCCGTCTCCAGCTTGTAGGAGGCGAAATCGCGATACCCCAGAAGCTCCGCCCGCTCCTGCCGCAGTTTCAGGATCTCGGCGGCGATGCCGCGGTTGTCGGTCTCGCCGCCCCCGGCCCCGCGCGCTGTCCAGGCCTCATAGGCCTTCCGGCGCAATGCACGGTCGGGCGAAAATTGCAGGAACGGCACGATCAGCGAGCGCGAAAGCGTCACGACGGGGCCATCCGCGCCCCGCTCCTCGCCCGCCGCGCGGGCCGAGGCGACGACGAAATCCGGCAGCCCGGCCAGATCCTCCTCGGACAGATCCATCACCCAGTCGCGTTCGTCCGCCAGCAGGTTCTGCGTGAACTCCGTGCCCAGCACGGCGAGGCGCGATTTGACCTCCGCCAGACGCTCCCGCGCCGCGCCTTCAAGCTGCGCGCCCGCGCGCACGAATCCGCGCCGGGTGAGCATCAGAACCCGCATCTGCTCGTCATCCAGCCCCAGAGCATCGCGGTCCTGCCACAGCGCCTCGACACGGGCGAAAAGCGGCGCGTTCATCGTGATTTCCGAGGAATAGGCCGACAGTTTCGGCGCGAAATCGCGTTGCAAGGCCTGCCGCGCGTCGTTGCTGTCGGTTCCGGCCAGCGAATAGAACAGGCCCAGCATCCGGTCCAGTTTCTCGCCCGCCAGTTCCAGCGCCTCGATCGTGTTGCCAAAGGTCGCCGGTTCCGGGTTGTCGGCGATCGCGGCGACCTCGGCGCGCGCCTCGGCCATTGCCGTCTCGAAAGCGGGAGCGAAATCGTCGTCGGAAATCGCGTGGAAGGGCGGCAGATCGAATGGCGCCGACCATTCGGCCAGCAGCGGGTTTGTCATGGCGGTCTCCTTTGGCCGGAAACTTAGGGACGTCCCCATCCAACGTCCAGTCTCAGCCGCCACAGACAGGGCAGTCGGCCCGGCGTTTCAGCATCACCTGCCGGTTCTCGCCGTGCAGCGCGTCGTAGAGCAGCATCCGCCCCTTCAGCGACGTGCCCGCCCCGGTGACATGCTTGATCGCCTCGACCGCCATCATGCCGCCCATCACGCCGGGCAACGCGCCGATCACGCCGGCCTCGGCGCAGCTGGGCGCCAGCCCCTCGGCCGGGATCTCGGGGAATATGCACTGGTAACATGGCCCGCCCCCGGCCGGGTGATAGAGGCTGATCTGCCCCTCCCACTGCGTGATCGCGGCCGCGATCAACGGCTTTCGCGCCGCCACCGCCACCCGGTTGACCATGTAGCGGGTGGCGAAATTGTCCGACCCGTCGAGGATCAGGTCGTAATCGGCGAAAAGCCTGCCCGCGTCCGCCTCGTTGAGCCGCCGGTTATAGGGCCGCACCTCGACGAAGGGGTTGAGGGCGCGCATCGCCTCTTCGGCGGAAAAGACTTTGGGCATGCCGATCCGCGCGTCGGTATGGATTACCTGCCGCTGCAGGTTGGAGGCCGACACCACGTCATCATCCACCACCCCGATCGTGCCGACACCGGCCGCCGCCAGGTAAAGCAGCGCGGGCGAGCCGAGGCCCCCTGCGCCCACCACCAGCACCTTCGCCCCTTTCAGGCGTTTCTGTCCCGGCCCGCCGATCTCGCGCAGCACGATGTGGCGGGCGTAGCGGTCCAGTTCCGCCGGGCGAAAACCGCTCTGCGGCTGCGGTTCCTCGGCGGCGGGGCGGGCGCGGGCGTGCAGCTTGCCCAGAAGCAGCCGGTAGCCCCAGACCAGCCCCGCGACCACGCCAAGGCCCAGCCAGACCTCTTTCGACCCGCCGGTCGCCTCGCGCAGCGGATGGCCCTCCGGAAAGACCACCTGCACGATCAGCACCACGACATAAAGCAGCCCGAGCATCAGCCAGCGCGCACGCAGCGGCACCTTCATCAGGTATCCGATGCCCCAAAGGGCCGCCGCCATGACGAAAACCAGCGCCATCAGCCGCGCCCGGTGGAGCCGAAGCCGCCCGCCCCGCGCGCGGTCGCGCCGATCTCCTGCACCGTCTCGAACCGGGCCTGCACCACGGGCGCCACGATCATCTGCGCGACGCGGTCGCCG
>JBAVQZ010000411.1:0-3052 GCA_049694515.1 Paracoccaceae bacterium
GGGTGGCGCTGGACGGGCCGGCCGACGCCGTGCGGCGGGCCGCATCATGAACGACAGGTTTGCGAGGGGTGTGACGATGAGCGAGTATTTCGACGATCTTGAAACCCGCAGCGCCGATGCGCGCGCCGCAGGTCTGGCCCGCGCCCTGCCGTTGCAGATCGCCCGGGCGAAGACCGCGCCGGGCATCGCCGCGCTGCTGGGCGATGTGGACCCGGACCGGATCACCAGCGTCGAGGCGCTGGCCATGCTGCCGGTGATCCGCAAGTCCGAGCTGAGCGCCGCGCAAGGCCATGACGCGCCCTTCGGCGGCTTCACCACCGCGCCGCCCGCGGGGTTCGATCACGTGTTCCAGTCGCCCGGTCCGATCTACGAGCCCGGCCGGGTCAGCGACGACTGGTGGCGCATGGGCCGCTTTCTGCATGCCTGCGGCATCGGTCGGGGCGACATCGTTCAGAACTGCTTCGGCTATCACCTGACGCCCGCCGGCATGATCTTCGAGAACGGCGCGCGGGCGGTGGGCGCCGCCGTGCTGCCCGCCGGGACCGGCCAGACCGAGCTTCAGGCCCGCGCCGCGCATGACATCGGCGTGACCGCCTATGCCGGGACGCCGGATTACCTGAAGGTGATTCTCGACAAGGCCGACGAGATGGGGCTGGACTTGTCGCGCCTGACCCGCGCCGCGGTGGGCGGCGGCGCGCTGTTCCCGTCGCTGCGCCAGGAATATGCCGACCGGGGCATTGCGTGCCGTCAATGCTATGCCACGGCCGATCTGGGTAATATCGCCTATGAATCCGAGGCGATGGAAGGCATGATCGTGGATGAAGGCGTGATCGTCGAGATCGTGACGCCCGGCACCGGCAGCCCCGTCGCCCCCGGCGAGGTGGGCGAGGTGGTGGTCACCACGCTGAACCCCGATTATCCGCTTATCCGGTTCGCCACGGGCGATCTGTCGGCGGTGATGGAGGGTGTCAGCCCCTGCGGGCGGACCAACATGCGGATCAAGGGCTGGATGGGCCGGGCCGATCAGACGACCAAGATCAAGGGGATGTTCGTGCGCCCCGAGCAGGTCGCGGCCTTCGTCGCCCGCCATGACGAGGTCGCCCGCGCCCGCGTCGTCGCCAGCCGCGAGGGCGAGATGGACGTGATGACCGTCGAGGTGGAGAGCGAAGCCGCCGATGCGGCGCCTTTCGAGGCCAGCGTGGCCGAAATTATGAAACTCAAGGGGCGCGTGCGCGTTGTCCCGTTGGGAAGTCTGCCGAACGACGGAAAAGTGATTGAGGATCTGCGCGAATACGACTGATCCTTCCTATTTTTGAACGGAGGATATTATGCGCCTGAAACTTGTCCCCGCCGCCGCGCTTTGCGCCGCGGCCGTCTGGAGCGTGCCGGCCCTTGCCGGGGACGTGGCCCTTATCCTTGCCAATGAGCGCTATGACGAGGCGCCGTCCGTGTCGGGCGCGACCGATCTGATGGATGCGCGCGACGCGCTGGAAAAGGCCGGGTTCCGCGTGATCGCGGGCGAGGCGCTGAGCCTTGAGGATGCACGGGCACGGGTGGACGAGGCCGCGCGCGAAATGGGGGACGCCGATCGCGTCGTGATCCTGCTGGCCGGGCAGGTCGTGCATTCCGGCCGCGACGCCTGGTGGCTGGCGCAGGAGGCAAGCGTGCCCGAGGGCTTCACCGTGGGGGCGCAGGGATTGTCGGTCGGCGCGCTGATGGACCTTGCCGCGCAATCCCGCGGGGCGGCGCTAGTCATGGTTGCGGCGGGCGACGACCCGATCGAGACCGGCCTGGGCCTGACGGCGGGGGCGGGGTCGCCTGCCATTCCGCAGGGCGTGACCTATGTCAGCGGCCCCGCCGACCGGTTGGAGCGCCTTCTGACCGGGCAGGCCCTGCGGCAGGGGCGCAGCCTGCGCGCGGCACTGCAAAGCCCCGATGACGGTATCGGCGTTTCGGGCTATCTGCCCGACGTGGCCCTCTATCCGGACCGGCCGTCGCAGGTGGCCGATGGCGGCAGCACCGAAGAGGGCTTCTGGAACGCCGTGTCGCAGCTTGACACGGTGGATGCCTATCTTGCCTATGCCGACCGCTATGCCGATGGGCGTTACATCCGGCAGGCCAATCAGCGGATCGCCGCCCTGCGTGCCCAGCCCGAACAGGCGGCGCGCACGCAGGAAGAGGCGCTGAACCTGACCCGCGAGAACCGCCAGACGATCCAGCGCAACCTGTCGATCCTGGGATATGACACGCGCGGGATCGACGGGATCTTCGGCGCGGGCACGCGCTCGGCCATCACCCGCTGGCAGCAGTCGGAGGGGCTGGAGGCGACTGGTTATCTGACGCGGGCGCAGATCGCGACGTTGCAGGACGCGGCCGAGGTCCGCTCGCGCGCGCTGGAGGAGGAGGCCGCGCGCAAGCAGGCCGAGCAAGAGCGTCAGGACCGTCTTTACTGGCGCGACACGGCCAAGAATGGCGGCGAGGCCGAGCTGCGCGCCTATCTCAAGAAATATCCCGACGGGCTGTATGCCGACATCGCGCAGGCGCGGCTGGACCAGATCGAGGCCGACAAGCGCGACAAGGCGGATGCCGAGGAGCGCTTGACCTGGGATAACGTGAAATCCGAGGACAGCGTCGAGGCCTACCGCGCCTATCTGCGGCAATATCCCGACGGCAATTTCGCCGATGCGGCACAGGCGCGGATCGACGAGTTGACGCAGACCGAACGGGATCAGTTCGATGTCGATGCCGCCAAGCGCGACGAGGAAAACGTGGCCGGCAACTCGATGACGCGGATGCTGATCGAACAGCGCCTGTCGCAGCTGGGCCTGAATCCCGGCGAGGTGGATGGCAATTTCGACAAGCAGACGCGCAACGCGATCCGGCGTTACCAGGATGCGCGCGGGCTGGCCGTGACAGGATATGTGGACCGGCCGACGGTCGTGCGGATGCTGGCCGGTCAGTGATGTGGCGGGCCGCCGCCTTTCGCGTCGGGGCGGCAGCGGCAAAATGCCCGGAGCCGGTGGACAATCCGGCATTCATGCCATATCTACGC
>JBAVQZ010000412.1:0-7032 GCA_049694515.1 Paracoccaceae bacterium
GACCTGGGCCGCGCCGCGACCGGGGCGATGGTGACGCAATGGGATGCCGCAGGCGCCCGGCACGACACGCTGCGGCGGGCGACCGACCAGCTGATCATCTCGATCCTGGGAATTGTCGTGCTGGGCAGTTTCATCTCGGTCAGCATGCTGCGCGCGATGGCCGCGCGGCAGAGCGCGCAACGCTCTCTGGAGCGCGAGCAGGAGCTGCGCGAGACCTATCGCACCTTCGTCGCGCTTGCCTCGCACCAGTTCCAGACGCCGCTTTCGGTGATCGATGCGTCGGCGCAGCGGCTCTTGCGGCGGGGCAGCGCGATGCCCTGGGAGGAGGTGCTGCGGCGCGCGGGCGACATACGCGCGTCGGTCCGGCAACTGACCACGCTGATCGGGGCGACGCTGGAAAGCATCCGCCTGGACAGCGGGCAGGTGACGCCGGACATGCGCGCCTGCGATCTGCCGGACCTGCTGGAGCGGGTGCGCGACCAGCAGCTCGACGCCGCGCCGGACCGGCAGGTGCGCATCGACATCGCTGCCGGCGTGCCGCGGCACATCACCACCGATCCCTTCCTGGTGGAGCAGGTGCTGGCCAATCTCATCTCCAACGCTCTGAAATTCTCGCCCGGCGATGAACCGGTGCAGGTGCAGGTCGCAACCGCCGGGGCGGGCCTTCGGTTCAGGGTCGTCGATTACGGCATGGGCATCCCCGAGGCGGCGCGCGGCCGCGTCTTCGAGGATTTCTTCCGCTCGGTGCTGGCGCGCGGCGTGCCGGGCAACGGGATCGGGCTGAATCTGGCGCGCAAGATTGCCGAGTTGCTGGGCGGGTCGCTCGTCCTCGAGCGCCGCCAGGGGCCCGGCGCCGTGTTCACCTTCGACCTGCCGGTGGTCGAGATGGGCGCCGCGGCACGCTGACGGCGGCGAAATGACCGTGGCATCGGGGCGACCCGGGTTCTATATGTATCAAAAGGACGTATTCGATCCGGGGAACGGGAATGAACATCGCCTATGTCATGTCGGAGCCGCGCGGCCTGACCGACCGAGTGCTGACCGAGGCGGCATCACGCCTCGAGCAGGCCGGGCTGCGGCTCGCCGGGCTGGTGCAGGTCAACACGGACTGCGGCCCTGACAAACCCTGCGACATGGATGTGCATGTGTTGCCCGACGGGCCGGTGCTGCGCATCTCGCAATCGCTGGGGCGGGGCGCGCGGGGATGCCGGCTGGATCCGGGCGCGCTGGAAACCGCGGTGGCCGAGATCGGCCGCGCGATGCAGGATCCGGCGGACCTTTTGATCCTCAACAAGTTCGGCAAGCACGAGGCCGAAGGTAACGGTCTGCGGGCAACGATCGCCGAGGCGGTCGGGCGGGGGATTCCGGTCGTCACCGGCGTCAACGCCCGCAACCATGATGCTTTTGTGGACTTTGTTGCGGGCGCCGCTACGCGCATCCCCGCCGATCCCGACGCCATCGTGGAATGGGTGATGCGACAGACCGGCGGCGCGGCGCTGTCGACCTCAGCCGGGTGATCCGGCAACGGCATTTTGCCCTGCACGCGACGGTGCGATCGGTTAGAGTGCTGCGAAGCACTTGACCCTTTTCGGCATGGACGGGCGCGGATGTCGGTTTTCCTGACGACAAAAGAACTGGCGGACCTGCTGCGCATCAAGGAGCGCAAGGTCTATGACCTCGTCGCGAAGGGCGAGGTACCGTGCTCGCGCGCGACGGGAAAGCTGCTGTTTCCCCGCGACGAGGTGCTGCAATGGGCCGCCGCGCAGGGCGGGACCGCCGTCGCGCCGCGCGCCTTGCCCAACGTCCTGCTGGGCAGCCTGGAGCCGCTGCTGGAGGAGGCGGTGCGCGCTTCGGGCTGCGGCATCGCCACCTATCTGGACGGCAGTCTGGACGGGCTGTCACGGTTCGAGGCGGGCGAGGGGATCGCCGCGGGGCTGCATGTGCGCGACCCCGAGAGCGGCGAATGGAACCTGCCGCTGGTGCGCGCGCGCCTGGGACATCTGCCGGTGGTCCTGATGCATTGGGCGCGACGGCAGAGCGGCTTGCTGCTGTCGGAAAAGGCGACGGGCCGGGTGGCGGGGCTGTCGGACCTGCGGGGCCTGCGGCTGGTCACGCGGCAACCGCAATCGGGCGCCTATCTCAGCTTCCGCGCGCTGCTGGAAGACGCGGGGCTCGACGTCGGGGCGATGGACGTCACCGCCATCGCGGGCAGCGAGTCCGAGGTGGCGCTGACCCTGCTGGAAAACCGCGCCGACGCGGGCTTCGGCCTGCAACACCTGGCAGAGCGGTTCGGGCTGGGCTTCCTGCCGTTGATCGAGGACAGCTTCGATCTGGTCGTGAATCGCCGCGCCTGGTTCGAGCCGCCCTTCCAGGCCTTGCTGCGCCACTGCCGGTGCGCCGCATTCCTCCGCCAGGTCGAGGCGATGGCCGGCTACGACATCTCGGGGTTGGGCGAGATCCTGTTCAACGGCCCGTGACAGGCGAAACGGGGGTCGTGTTGGTCTGGTTTGCGCGCTTGTTGACGTCCGATTGACCCTTTGCCCGGATTCAAGGATCGCGGCACCGTCGGTCGGCGCCTGAAGTCAACACGCTCCTCGGAGCAGTCATGCAGCCTTTCGAACCGGGCATCGGCTTCGCAGGCAGCCACGCTGTCATCGAGATGTCCCGGCGCAGCCCGCAGCATGCGCGTTCATTTCGCGCCGGTCATTTCTTTCTTTTGTCGGTCGATCCGGGACCTTCAGGCGACGTTGCCTTGGTCGCATCTTTCGGTGTGGCGCCGGGCTGAAACTGCATTCCGCGGCGTTTTGCGCCACGGACTCTGGCACCCACGGGGGCGGGCACCGCAAGGAATTCGGCAAGGTCGAATTTCGGCTTCATGGAAAACATGGTCATCGAGTGACGCCTTTCTTTGGCGGACAATTCTTCGCCGCCTATTCCCATATGGGGCTCCGGACCCGACTTTGTAAGTTGCGCTTGGTCAGGCATGGTGCGTTCCCGCCCTGTGCCGCGTCATGTTGCAGCTTTCAGGCCGCCTTTTGTCCAGAGGCGGCTTAGGTCCGCATACCTGACCATCGCATGAAAAAAGCCGCGCCGGATCGCTGCGGCGCGGCCGTTTCAACCCTGCGCGGGCGTCACTTCGAGGCGTTGGGAAAGAACAGCTGCTGGCCGTCCACCTTGTAGGAGGCGATGACCTCCTGCCCGTGATCCGACAGCAGCCAGTCCATGAATGTCTTGCTGGCGTCCACCTTCACCGCCGGGCACTTGTCGGGGTTCACCATGATGATGCCGTACTGGTTGAACAGCTCGGGCTGGCCCTCGAACACGATCTGGAAATCACCCTTGTTCTTGAAGTTGATCCAGGTCGCGCGGTCCGACATCGTGTAGGCGTTCATACCCACCGCCGCGTTCAGCGTGGCCCCCATGCCCGAGCCGGTCTCGCGGTACCAGTCGCCCGAGGCGTCCTTGGGGTTCACGTCGGTCATGCCCCACAGGATCATCTCTTTCTTGTTGGTGCCACTGTCATCCCCGCGCGAGGCGAAGAGCGCTTTCGATTGGGCGATCCGGGTCAGCGCGTCCTGCACCGTCTTGGCGTCCTTGACGCCGGCCGGGTCGTCCTTGGGGCCCACCAGGATGAAATCGTTGTACATCAGGTCATAGCGCTTCACGCCAAAGCCGTCGGCCACGAATTTCTGTTCGGACGGCTTGGCATGGACCAAAAGCACGTCGGCGTCGCAGTTCATCGCGTTCTTGATCGCCTGGCCGGTGCCCACCGCGACCACGTTGACGGTCAGGCCGGTCTCTTCCTGGATCTTCGGCAGGATATAGTCGTAAAGGCCCGAGTTCTTGGTGGAGGTCGTCGATTGCACCAGGATGCTTTCGGCATGCGCGGCCAGCGGTGCCGCCAGGCCGAGTGCGAGGCCCGCCAGGGCCAGTTTGAAATCATGGAAATTGAACATTGCGCTTACCTCCTTGTTGCGTGTCAGAATACGATCTGCCCCGATGTGTAGGCTTCCGCCTGAGGCGTGGCCGGGGCGGCGAAGAACGCGTCGGACGGACGCTGTTCGACCACACGGCCTTTGTGCAGAAACAGGATCTCTTCGCCGAGGCGCTTGGCCTGGGCGATGTCATGGGTGATGAAGATCACCTTGACCCCCTCGGCGCGGCATTCGGTGACGATCCGTTCGATGTTGTGGGTGGAGGCCGGATCGAGGTTCGAGGTCGGCTCGTCCAGGAACAGCACCTTCGGGTCGGTGGCCAGCGCGCGGGCCAGCGCCAGCCGCTGCTGCTCGCCGCCCGACAGAAGGCGCGCGGGCTGATCGCCCTTTTCCGACAGCCCTACGCGCTCCAGCAGCGCCTCGCGGGCGGCGCGCGCCTTGCGCCCGCGCAGGTTCAGCGCGAAATCCACATTGGCGTTGACGCTGCGGCGAAGCAGCACGGGCTTTTGCTGCACCATCGCCATCTTGCGTCGGTGCCGGGCCGACAGCCGTTCGTTGCCCGCGGTGATTGCGCCGCTGCTGGGTGCCACCAGCCCGTGCAACACCCGGACCAGCAGGCTTTTGCCCGCGCCGTTGGGGCCCAGGATCATGCTCACGCCTTCGCCGTTCAGCCGCAGCTTCGGCACGTCCAGAAGCACCTGCATCGGCCGCGACCCGTTGGTTGTCAGCTTCAGGTCGCGCGCCTCGAGCGGCAATATGGCGGCCGCCTCAGCCATAGGCCCTCCGCATCATCGAGGATTTCATCGCCACGCTTGCCGCGTTCACCGCCAGCGCGATGGTCAGAAGCACGATGCCCAGCCCCAGCGCCAGCGCCAGGTCGCCTTTCGAGGTCTCCAGCGCGATTGCCGTGGTCATCACCCGCGTCAGGTGGTCGATATTGCCGCCGACGATGATCACCGCGCCCACTTCGGAAACCGCGCGGCCGAACCCGGCCAGGATGACCGTCAACAGCGCGAAACGGGCGTCGATCAACAACGTGCCGATCGCCGTCGGACGCGGCACCGAAAGCGAGGCGAACATCTCGGAATATTCGTCATTCATGTCCTCAAGGATCTGGGTGGAAAGCGCGGTCAGGATCGGGGTGATCAGGATCGCCTGCGCGATGATCATCGCGGTCGGGGTGTATAGAAGCCCCATCCAGCCCAGCGGGCCCGAGCGCGACAGGAACAGATACACCACCAGCCCCACGACCACCGGCGGCAGGCCCATCAGCGCGTTGATGAACACCATCACCGCGCCGCGCAGACGGAACCGCGTCACCGCCAGAACCGCGCCCAGCGGCAGGCCGATCAACGCCGACAGCGCCAGGGCGGTCAGGCTGACCTTGAGCGAGCGCAGCACGATCTCGACCAGCATCGCGTCCGCGGTGAGGACGAGGTGAAAAGCGGCGGCAAGGGAATCTGCGAAAATATGCATTATTTACGGACTGTGGAAATTATGCAGAAAAAGGTCAATAAAAATTACCAGCCACGAATGACGAATTCGCGAGCAATGTTGGCGCGTGGAGGGCCGCTCAGCCCAGCCGGATCGTAAAGGCGCGCGGGGCCTTGCCGTCCTGCGGTTCCGCGCCGTTCAGGGGTGTCTGGTCAAGGAATTCGTGGCCCGCTTCGGCGCAGAAATGCGGGATGTCGATGGCCGCGGCCGGATCGTCGGCCAGCACGCGCACGATGCTTCCCGGCGAAAGGCCGGAAATCCGCTTGCGAAGGCGCAGAACGGGCAGGGGGCAAAGCAGGCCAAGCGCGTCGATTTCGGTCACGGTGTCCATACGCCGTTTCTAGCCCGCTCGCCCGCGCCGGTCCATCGCGAACCGCTTGCCTTTCGGCCCGGAGTTTGGCCTGTTACCTTTCGCAGCGCCGGGCAGGGGAAAGATATGGCGAGACTCGCTGAAAATACCGAAGGCTACATCATCGCGCCCGACCCCAAGGCCGTGCGGCTGTCCACCCGCGTGACAGGCACCGACCAGGCCGAACAACGTCAGGAGATCTCGGTCGTGGAGGAGCGCCCGCTGACGATCTATCTGAACGCGCAGGAGATCGTCACCGCGATGACCATCGGCGACTATCCCGAATACCTCGCCATCGGGTTTCTGAAGAATCAGGGGATGCTCGCGCCGGACGAAACGATCACCGGCGTCGATTACGACGAGGAGTTGGAGGTCGTCATCGTGCGCACCGACGGGCAGACCGATTACGAGGAGAAGTTGAAGAAGAAGACGCGGACCAGCGGCTGCGCCGTCGGCACGGTCTTCGGCGACATGATGGAAGGTCTGGAGGGGCTGGTTTTGCCGCAGGCGGAGGTGCGCACCAGCTGGCTTTACGCGCTGTCGCATCACATCAACCGAACGCCCAGTCTGTATCTGGAGGCCGGGGCGATCCACGGCACAGTGCTGTGCGAAGGCCCGCGTCCGCTGGTCTATATGGAGGATGTCGGCCGCCACAACGCGGTGGACAAGATCGCCGGTTGGATGGTGACCGAAAAAGCGGAACCTGCTGACAAGATCCTCTACACCACCGGGCGGCTGACCTCGGAGATGGTGATCAAGACGGCGCATATGGGCATCCCGGTTCTGGTTTCGCGTTCGGGCTTCACCGCCTGGGGGGTGGAGCTTGCCCGGCAGGTCGGGCTGACGCTGGTGGGCCGGATGCGCGGGAAACGTTTCATCTGTCTCAGCGGCGCGGAACGACTGATTTACGACGCTGATCCCGACAGCGTGGCAGAGGAAAGCAAGGCCGTGCGGCGCAAGGGGGCCTCGGGTGAGTAACGGGACCGGCATCCCGGCCGTGGTGCTGGCCGGTGGCCTGTCATCGCGCATGGGCGGTGGTGACAAGGGGCTGCTGGACGTGGCCGGCACGCCGTTGCTGGACCGGGTGCTGGATCGCCTGCGCCCGCAGGTCGGGGCGATCGCGCTGAACGTCAATGGCGATCCGGCGCGGTTCGCCCAATACAGCCTGCCGGTGATCGCCGACAGCGTCGAAGGGTTCGCCGGGCCGCTGGCGGGCGTGCTGGCCGGGCTGGACTGGGCGGCAGAGCTGGGGGC
>JBAVQZ010000413.1:0-7616 GCA_049694515.1 Paracoccaceae bacterium
GGCCCGGCCAGGTGATCGCCGTCGCGCAGGCGCGCGGCGGGATCGGTGCGACAACCGTCGCCACCAACCTGGCCTGCGCGCTCGTCGGGCGGTCCACGATGTTCAGAAAGGTCGAGCGCAAGCGCGTCGCGCTGCTGGATTTCGATCTGCAGTTCGGAAATGCCAACGTGTATCTCGACCTCGAGGACAACCAGGGCTTTCTCGATCTCATGCGGGCCGGCGAGATGCCGGATTCAGCTTTTGTCGGCGGCATCCTTCAAAGACATTCATCGGGCTTAGACTTGCTATGTGCGCCGAAACAGCTGGTGCCGCTGACCACGGTGCGCGCAGAGGTCATCGCCGCCCTGCTGGATCTGCTCTGCGCGGACCACGATTATGTGGTCGTCGATCTTCCACGGGCGATGGTCGACTGGATCGAGCCGGTGCTGCAGCGCGCCGCACGGCTGGCGCTGGTCACCGACACCTCGGTGCCCTGCATCCGGCAGGCGCGGCGCATGGTCGATTTCCTGCGGGAGGATTTCATGGGTCTGCCCGTGGATTTCATCGTGAACCGCGAAAAAAAGCCCATGATCAAGTCGGATCACCACCGCGAGGCCGAAAAGGTTCTCCAAACGAAACTGACGCATTGGCTGCCCGACAACCCAAGACTGGCGCGCGCCGCCGTGGATCTGGGACGTCCGGTCGTCGAGATGAAACCGGGATCGGATCTGGCAAAGGCCCTGACGGGTCTTGCCGTGTCCGTGGGCACGGCGGCGCAGACCGCACGGCAATTGAACGCTTAGGGAGAGGCAAGCGATGTTCCGCGAATTCAGAGCAAAAAAAGGCGACGTTGCCGGCAACGTCATAAGCCTCGACGCGCCGCCGGAGGCCCCGGGCGTCGTTCGCCCGGAGATCGATTCCGATCTTCAGGCGCGACTGGAACTGAAAAGCCGTCTGCACGAGGCGCTGCTCGATCGTCTGAACCTTGCCGTCATCGACAAGGTGGAAAAGAGCGAACTGCGCCGGCAGATCGCCGCCCTCGTGACCCATCTGCTTGATGCAGAAGGCGTGCCGATGCGCGCCGAGGCGTTCTCGTCACTGGTGGACGAGTTGATCTTCGAGGTGATGGGCCTGGGACCGCTGGAGCCGCTGCTGGAAGACCCGACGATCAACGACATCCTCGTGAACGCGCATGATCAGGTCTATGTCGAACGCTTCGGGATGCTCGAAAAAGCGCCCGTCAGGTTCCGCGACGAGCGGCATCTGCTGCGGATCATCGACAAGATCGTCTCGCGCGTCGGCCGGCGGATCGACGAATCCCAGCCATGGGTCGATGCGCGGCTGGAGGATGGCAGCCGCGTGAACGCGATCATCCGGCCCTGCTCGGTAGATGGGCCGGCCCTGTCCATCCGCAAGTTCGCGCATAACCCGCTGACGATGCCGCGGCTGATCGAACAGGGAAGCCTGAACGAGAAATCCGCGCGGATCCTTCAAGGTTTCGTCGAAGCGCGGTTGAACGTGCTGATTTCGGGCGGCACCGGCTCGGGCAAGACGACGATGCTGAATGCCATGTCCTCCTTCATCGACCCGCGCCAGCGGATCGTCACGATCGAGGATGCGGCCGAACTGCAGCTTCAGCAGGAACACGTCGTCCGCCTGGAGACCCGGACGCCGAACAGCGAGGGTCAGGGCGCAGTCAGCCAGCGCGATCTGGTGCGTAACGCGCTGCGGATGCGCCCGGACCGTATCATCGTCGGAGAGGTGCGCGGGGCGGAATGTTTCGACATGCTGCAGGCCATGAATACCGGGCACGACGGCTCGATGACGACGGTACACGCCAATTCCGCACGCGATGCGCTGGGGCGGATCGAACAAATGGTCACGATGCTGGGCGCCGATATGCCGATAAAGACGATCCGCGCCCAGATTTCCTCGGCCATTCACGTGGTCGTTCAACTCAGCCGCCTCAGCGACGGGCGGCGGCGGATCATGAGCATTTCCGAAATCACCGGGATGGAGGATGACGTGATCACGCTTCAGGACATCTTCGTGTTCAAGCGTCGCGGCAAATCCGAAACCGGCGAGGTTCTGGGCCAGTTCGTGGCAACGGGCATCCGCCCGAAATGCGCCGATGCGCTGGTGGCCGCGGGTATCAATCTGGATCCGCAGACATTCTTCCGTGACGAGGTGGCGCAATGATCGACTTTCAGTCACCGTCCGTGGCCTTCGCGGTCTATGTCTCGGTCTTCATAGGCACCCTTCTGGCGTTCGAAGGCCTGCGCGAACTTCTGACCATGGGCCAGGACCCGGCCGCGCGGCGAAATCGCCGGATGCGCATGATCGGCGAAGGGGCCAGCACCGACGAGGTGCTGGACCTGCTGATGCCGGATTCGGGAGGAAGCGCGGCCAAGGACAGATCGCTTTCGGGCGTGCTCCGCCGAATGCTGCGTCAGGCCGGTCTGGCGATCAGTCCGCTGGTGTTTCTGGGCGGGGCCGCGCTTCTCGGCGGCGCGGTTTTCGTGGTCGGGCTCAAATTCGTAACAATCTGGGCCGCCGCGGCGGGCGCATTGGTTCTGGCGCTGGTGTTGCCGCTGATGGTCCTCGACGGGATGCGGAAGGACCGCGGGAAGAAACTCGCGCGCCAGTTGCCGGACGCGCTCGACCTAATGGCGCGCGGCCTGAAGGTCGGTCATCCCTTGGCGGTCACGGTGGAAAGCGTCGCGAGCGAGATGCCCGACCCGATCGGAAGCGAGTTCGGCCTGATCCAGGATCAGGTCAGCTATGGCGTGGACATCGTGACCGCCTTCAGGGACTTCGCCGACCGAACCGCGCTGGAAGATACCCGGTATCTGGCAGTGAGTGTCGGCATCCAGCATGGCACCGGCGGCAATCTCGCACGGGTACTCAACGTGCTGTCCAAGGTCATTCGTGACCGCACGAACATGCGAAAGAAGATCAAGGCGATCTCCTCGGAAGGCCGATTGAGCGCCGTGATCCTCTCGATTCTGCCGCTGGGCATCTTCGCCATGATCCACCTGACGACACCGTCATTCTATGGCGATGTGCGCGGCGACCCGCTGTTCATTCCGGCAATGGCCGTCATCTTCGGCCTTATCGTGGTTCAGGGGATCATCCTGCACCGGCTGGTCAACTTCCGATTCTGAGGAGAGGCCCAATGACAACGCTTCTGCAAGAGATACGGCAGTTCCTGGGGCAATTCCCGCCCGGGTTCGCCCTCGGGGGGATCGGTTTCGGAGTCTTCGTGATCTTTCTGGGGCTCAGCGCGGTGTTCGCCGGCGCGTCGCCCAGCACCCGACGCATGCGGGCCGCGCTGGCCAGCGGCGGCGCCGGGGCGGATTACGATCTGATCCTCGGCCAAGACAACGATCCCAACGGTCTGCTGAAGGCCTTCGTGCCGACGTCGCGCAAGGAACGGACGTCGGTTGCAAGACGGATGCGGCAGGCCGGCATCCAGGGATCCAACGCGGTCGTGGTCTATTACCTTGTACGAACGATCCTGGGTATCGTGCTGCCGGCGCTGTTCATCGGAGTTCTGCTGATGCCGGCCGAATTGCAGGCAACGCTGCATTTGGACACACTGTTGGGTCCGGTGACATTCACCGCCGCCCTGCAAATCGCCACGGCCCTCGTGTTCACGGGCTTCTACGGCCCCACGATCTGGTTGCGTCAGCGTATCCGGAGTCGGCGCCGTTCCATTCGCGAGAGCCTTCCAAATGCGCTGGACCTGTTGCAGATTTCGGTGGAGGCGGGGCTTGGCCTGGACGCGGCGATCGTGCGTGTCTCGCATGAGCTTGCCAGCGCGGCCCCGGACATCTCGGCCGAGTTCATGATGCTGGAACTGGAGATCCAGGCCGGCAAGGAACGCCGCAAGGCCTTCGCCGACATGGCCGCGCGCACCGGCGTCGACGAGGTGGCCGCGTTCGCGAATGTCATCCAGCAGGCGGCCCAGTTCGGGACGAGCATCTCCAAGGCGCTGACGACCTATGCCGACGAGATCCGCCTCGACCGCGAACTGCAGGCCCAGGAAAAGGCGAACCGCCTCCCGGTCCAGATGTCAGCCGTCATGGCACTGATGATGATGCCCGCGCTTCTGATGATCTGCCTCACTCCGATGGTGATCCGCTGGTTCACCATGTTCCCGGCAAACTGATCGGAAAAGGACCCGCGCAAGACATCGGGACGCGCAAGGACATGAATGTTGCCGTCGGCATCCCACCCCGCCTCTGACGGCGCGGCCCGTTCAGTCAGCGTGCCGCGACATGAAGCGTTCGATTTCCGGCTGCGTGGGGCTTTTCCCGGTGAATACCTCGACATATTCCGGCATCCGCGCCAATCGGGTCCGCCTGTCCTCGGGAATCTGCATCGAGATATAACCGACCTGTGTATAGAGGATCGTCAGGCTGCGCACTTCGGCCTGTTTTTCGGAATAGTCGAACTGGCGGAACATAGATGCGATCGCGTCATGCCGTCGGGCGTCTGCACGTTCCAGCCGCTTTCGAAGGTCATGGTCGTTGCGCGCCCAGTTCCGGATGGCCAGATCCAGCTTGGCATCGAAAAGCGCGTCATCCAGCCAGCAATCGAACAGGTTGAACATCGCCTCGCAGATGCTGTCGGCATAGGCGGCCGCCCGTGCGACAAGGTTGCCGGTGTTCTTCTCCTCCCACATATCGACCATTCGCTCGAGAAGCGTCTCGCGGTCCTTGAAATGCCAATAGAAACTGGTGCGCGACACGCCCAGAGCCTTCGCCAGAGGCATGATCTTGACCGACTCGACGCCGTTTTCGGTTAGCAGATCATAGGCCGCATCCAACCAGACGGTTTCGGCACCGCGCTGCCTTTGGGAAGACTCGATGTTCATGGCGGCCTCTTACCAAGATAAACAAGGGTGTTCAATAAACTTGACATATATGTCGTGTAAGTAAACACATATGTCTAGAGAAGGATGCGCGATTCCGGGGAGGTTTTGGCATGGTCGATGAAGCTCTTGGCGAGCCACAGCTTGCGCACCGCATTCGGCGAAACGCGAAACGCAGCCCTCGACCTGCCGCACCGGGGCAGAACACGCATCTTGAGATCCCCTTCATCACGCGGAGGATCCCGACCTATGACCTGCTAAATGAGGAAAGTCTGAGCCGGATCGAGAAGACCGCCGACCGGATCCTTGCCGAGATCGGCATCGAGTTCCGCGAAGATCCAGAGACCGTCACCTTGTTCAAGGCGGCGGGCGGCGAGGTGCGCGAGACCGGGCCCGGCGTCTGGAATATCCGGTTTGCACCGGGGATGATCCGCGAGATACTCAAAACCGCGCCGGCGCAGTTCACCCAGCACGCCCGCAACCCGGCCAATTCGGTCGAGATCGGCGGCGACGCCACCGTGTTCGCGCCCGCCTACGGCTCGCCATTCGTGATGGACCTGGACAAGGGCCGCCGCTATGGCACGATCGCCGATTTCGAGAACCTGGTGAAGCTGGCGCAATCCTCGCCCTGGCTGCACCATTCAGGCGGCACGATCTGCGAGCCGACGGACGTTCCGGTGAACAAGCGCCACCTCGACATGGTATATGCCCATATGCGCTATTCCGACCGGCCGTTCCTTGGCTCGATCACCGCGCCCGAACGGGCCGCAGATTCGATCGAGATGTGCCGCATCCTGTTCGGCTCCGAGTTCGTGGACCGCAACTGCGTCGTCATGGGCAACTTCAACACGACCTCGCCGCTGGTGCTGGACGGTGTCACGACGCGCGGCATCCGCACCTATGCGGAGGCAGGTCAGGGGTCGATCCACCTGCCCTTCCTGCTGGGTGGCGCGGTGGCGCCGCTGACGATGGCCGGCGCCGTGGCGCAATGCCTGGCGGAATCGATGACCAGTTGTGCGCTGACCCAGCTCGTGCGCCCGGGTGCCCCGGCGATACTGGGCAGCTTCCTGTCCACGATGTCGCTGCGCTCGGGCAGCCCCACTTTCGGCACGCCGGAGCCCGCGCTGGGCAGCCTTGTTATGGGCCAGCTTGCCCGGCGGCTGAACCTGCCGCTGCGCTGCGCGGGCAATTTCTCGACCTCCAAGCTGCCCGACGCGCAGGCGATGCAGCAGGCAATGATGTCGATGTTGTCGGCGGTGCAATCCGGCGCGCATTTCATCCTGCACTCCGCCGGCTTCCTCGACGGGTTGCTGTCGATGTCCTACGAGAAGCTGGTGATCGACTCCGACATGTGCGGCGCGCTGCACGCCTTCATGAAGGGGCTGGAGGTGACCGAGGAAACGCTGGCCTTCGACGCGCTGGCCGAGAAGGGGCCGGGAGAGCACCTGTTCGGCTCCGCCCACACCTTGCGCCATTACAGGACCGCCTATTGGGACAGCGCCCTGAACGACGATCTGCCCTGGGAAACCTGGAGCGAGCAGGGCGGGACCGACATGGCCACCCGTGCCAATCGTCGATGGAAGGACATGCTGGAAAGATACGAGGCCCCGCCGATGGATCGCGGCATCGACGAGGGACTCATGGATTACGTGGCGCGCAAGAAGGCCTCGATGGCCGATGCCTGGTACTGACGGAGAGAGAAGAGAGAAATGTCGAACGATCCGCTGCTGCAGCCCTATCAACTGAAACATCTGACCCTGAAGAACCGGATCATGACGACGAGCCATGAACCGGCCTATCCCGAGGACGGGATGCCCAAGGACCGCTACCGCGCCTATCACGCCGAACGCGCGAAGGCGGGCGTGGCGATGACCATGACGGCCGGCTCGGCGGCGGTGTCGAAGGACAGCCCGCCGGTGTTCAACAACATCCTGGCCTACAAGGACGAGGTCGTGCCGTGGATCAAGGCCCTCACCGACGCCTGTCACGAACACGGCTGCGCGGTAATGATCCAGCTGACGCATCTGGGCCGACGCACCGGCTGGAACAAGGGCGACTGGCTGCCCTCCGTCGCGCCGGGGCCGCACCGCGAACCCGCGCACCGCGCCTTTCCCAAGCAGCTCGAGGATTGGGATATCGAGCGGATCATCGCGGATTACGCCGACGCGTCGGAGCGGATGCAGGCCGGCGGCATGGACGGGATCGAACTGCAGGCTTACGGCCACCTGATGGATCAGTTCTGGTCGCCGCTGACCAACCGCCTGGACGGGCCCTACGGCGCCGACACGATGGACAACCGCCTGCGCTTCACCTTCGACGTGCTGAAGGCGATCCGCAGGCGCGTGGGGCCGGAATTCATCGTCGGCCTGCGCTACACCGCCGATGAGGTGCAGGAGGGCGGGATAACCGCCGAGGAGGGCGTCGAGATTTCAAAGCGGCTGACCGACAGCGGCATGGTCGATTTCCTGAACGTCATCCGCGGCCGCATCCATACCGACCCGGCGATGACCGACGTGATCCCGGTCCAGGGAATGAAGAACGCACCGCATCTGAATTTCGCGGGTGCGGTGCGGGCGGCGACGGGCATGCCCACCTTCCACGCCGCGAAGATACCCGACGTGGCAACTGCGCGGCACGCCGTGGCCGACGGCCTTCTGGACATGGTGGGCATGACCCGCGCCCACATGGCCGACCCGCATATCGTCCGCAAGATCATGGAAGGGCGCGAGGACGACATCCGCCCCTGCGTCGGCGCCACCTA
>JBAVQZ010000414.1:0-3369 GCA_049694515.1 Paracoccaceae bacterium
CTGCACGAGGGCGTGCCGCGCGCCTGCATGGCGGTGCGGATGAAGATCGACGCCGCCGGCAACAAGCTTTCGCACCGGTTCACGCGCGGGCTGATGCGCTCGGCCGCGGCGCTGACCTACGAGGATGTGCAGACAGCCGCCGATGGCGCGCCCGACGACCGCACCGGCCCGCTTCTGGATGAGGTGATAAAGCCGCTTTATGCCGCCTATGGCGCGCTGAAGAGGGCCCGCGCGACGCGCCAGCCGCTGGATCTTGACCTGCCCGAGCGCCGGATCGAGCTGAGCGAGGATGGCAAGGTCTCCTCGGTGAAATTCCGCGACCGCTATGACGCGCACCGGCTGATCGAGGAGTTCATGGTCCTCGCCAATGTCGCCGCCGCCGAGGAGTTGACGCGGATGCGCCGCCCCCTGCTGTTCCGGGTGCACGAGGAGCCCAGCCCCGAGAAGCTCGACGCGCTGCGCGACGTCGCCGCGGCCTCGGGTTTCACGCTGGCCAAGGGGCAGGTCCTGCACACTCAGCATCTCAACCGTCTGCTTGACCAGGCGATGGGGACCGAGTTTTCCGAGTTGATCAACCTGTCCACGCTGCGCTCGATGACGCAGGCCTATTACGCGCCCGAGAATTTCGGCCATTTCGGGCTGGCGCTTCGCTCCTACGCGCATTTCACCTCGCCGATCCGGCGCTACGCCGACCTGATCGTGCACCGCGCGCTGATCACGGCGCATGGCTGGGGCGATGACGGGCTCAGCGCCGACGACATAGACCGGCTGGAGGACACCGCCGAGCACATATCCGACACCGAGCGCCGCTCGATGCTGGCCGAGCGGGACACGACCGACCGCTACCTTGCTGCCTATCTGTCGGACCGTGTCGGCAACGAGTTCACCGGGCGCATCTCGGGCATCGCCCGCTTCGGCGTTTTCGTGAAGCTTGACGAGACCGGCGCCGACGGGCTGGTGCCGATCCGCGAGCTGGGCCAGGAATATTTCCACCACGATCGCGAGGCGCAGACATTGATGGGCGCTGACAGCGGCCGGGTGATTTCCATCGGCCAGCGCGTCACCGTGCGCCTGCAAGAAGCGGTACCGGTCACCGGCGGCCTGCTGTTGGAACTCCTGTCGATCGAGGGCAAGGCGTTGCCCAGCGGCCCCACGCGCCGCGGCAAGGGACCGGCGAAGCGCAAGATGACGAAGGCGCGGAAGGCCGAGGCCAAGACCAAGCGAAAGGTTGCCCGCAAGCGGCGTTGACCCGCCTAGCCGGGCGATGCGCGCTTCACGAAGTCCTCGAACCGCGCTACAATCCGCAAAACGAAACGGCAGGCAGACAGGTCAGGTTTCATGGGGAATTGGGCAAGGGCGATCGGCCTTTTCGGCGCCTTGGTGCCGGGGATCGCGATGGCGGGCAGTCCTGGCATCGAAAGTTCCATCCGTCCGCCGGTACGGCCGCAGGCGACCGACGCGGCGATGGTTTCACCGCTGCCCGAGTTGCGCTCCACCCGGACAAAGGAAAAGAACGTGGTGCAGGCCTCGATGGCGAATTTGGGCTTTCAGCACTGGATCGACGGATTTCGCGGCAGGGCCCTGTCGCAGGGGATTTCGGCGCGTGTGTTCGCCGCCGCCTTCCGCGACATTCACTACAATACCGACGTGATCCAGAAGGACCGCAACCAGTCGGAATACACCAAGCAGATCTGGGATTACCTGGACAGCGCCGCCTCGCCCGTGCGGGTCCGCAACGGCAAGGCCGCGTTGCAGCAACACGCGCGCCTGCTGAATTCGATCGAGGCGACATATGGCGTCGAGAAGGAGGTCGTGGCGGCCGTCTGGGGGCTGGAAAGCGCCTACGGCGAACATCGCGGCGCGATCCCCACGATCGAGGCGCTGGCGACGCTGGCGTTTGACGGGCGGCGCGGCCGCTTTTTCGAGGGGCAGCTGATCGATGCATTGAAGATCATCCAGTCCGGCGACGTGTCTCCACGCGACATGACCGGCTCCTGGGCGGGGGCGATGGGCCACACCCAGTTCATCCCGTCCAGCTACCTGGCCTATGCGGTGGATTTCACCGGCGACGGCAAGCGCGACATCTGGAGCGACAACCCCGCCGACGCGCTGGCCTCCACCGCCGCCTATCTGGCGCATCACGGATGGGTCAAGGGCCAACCCTGGGGCCTCGAGGTGGCGCTTCCGCGCGGCTTCGATTATTCCCTGTCCAGCCGCAATATCACCAAGTCGCCGTCGCAATGGGCGGCGCTCGGCGTACGCGGCGTCGATGGACGGCCCGTGCCGGATTACGGCACCGCCTCTATCCTGCTGCCGGCCGGATCGCAGGGCGCGGCCTTCATGATTTTCAAGAATTTCAGTGTGCTCGAAAGATACAACGTGGCCGACGCCTATGTGATCGGCGTGGGCCACCTGTCGGACCGTCTGAAGGGCGCCGGGCCGATCCGGGCAAGCTGGCCGCGCGGCTACAAGCCGCTGTCCTTCCGCGAGAAGCAGGAGATGCAGCGCCGCCTGACCCGCGCGGGTTTCAACACCGACGGGGTGGACGGGATCATCGGCCCGAACACCATCGCGGCGATCCGCGCCTATCAGAAATCGCGCGGGGTGACGCCGGACGGATATCCCTCGCAACAGGTGCTGAACCTGCTCAAGTGACGCCCGGGACGCCCGGCGAGTGCCTTGCGGTCGCTGCATAGCGGCATTACGCGAACGTCCGTTGTGCACGCGCAGCAAATCGCTATCTCTCCAGTGAACGAAAACGGGCGGGCAGTAAGGTCCGCCAGAACCTGAGGACGCTGGACATGGCATTCGTTACCGACATCCGTCACGCTGAAGAGAACTTCCTGAACACCCTGCGCAACGCGCTGAGCAACTTCCGTGCGCGCCGCGCGCAGCGGGCAGCGTATGTGAATACCCTGAAAGAGTTGGAAATGCTCGATGACCGCGAGCTGGCCGATCTGGGCATCCATCGCATCGAGATCCCGCGCATCGCTCGCGAAGCCGCTGAGACGATCTGATCCGGAAAATGGCCCCGGCCCGTCGGCCGGTCCGTTGAAATCGCCCGGGGCACCCTTGTGCGTCGGGCGATTTGCGTTTCAGCCCAACGCTATCACGGCATCGGGCCAGTTTCGGTGCCGACATCGGCCTGCGCGAGGGCGACAGATTTCAGGATGGCAAAGCAGTCGTCCCCGCGCGCCAGCCCAAGCGCCTCGATCGAACGCCGGGTGAGGCGGGCAAGAATCATGTCATCTCCCACGCGAAGCTGCACCACCGCGCCGGGCCCTTCGCCCAGGCGCAGGCCGGCCACCGTCGCAGGCAGGATATTGAGCGCCGAGAGCCCCTCGGGCCGGTTTCGCGACAAGATCACGT
>JBAVQZ010000415.1:0-1649 GCA_049694515.1 Paracoccaceae bacterium
GACCAGAGCCGCTATTGGGACGTCGATCACGCCGCTTTCGGCCCGGTCACGCAAGAGGCGATGCCGCGCATGGCGCGGATCGCCGCCGACAACCTGAGTGCCGCCAGCGCGCTGATCCCGCAGGTCACGCATCACGACCGCGCCGACATGCGCGCCGTCGAAGGTTTGCGCAAATCCCTGCGCGAGGAGGGCGCGGCGCGCGGCGTCAAGCTCACCGCGCTGGCCTTCCACGTCAAGGCGCTGGCCCGCTGCCTGTCGGACTTTCCGCGCTTCAACGCCTCGCTGACGCCGGACGGCGAAACGCTGGTGCTCAAGCACTACGTCCATGTCGGTATCGCGGTGGACACGCCGCACGGGCTGATGGTGCCGGTGATCCGTGACGCGGATGGCAAGGGGCTGTGGCAGGTCGCGGCCGAGATCACCGACCTCGCCACCCGCGCGCAGGAGCGCAAGGTCCGCGGCGAGGAGATGGGCGGCGCGTCGATGTCGATCTCGAACCTGGGCGGCATCGGCGGCACCGCCTTCACCCCCATCGTCAACCCGCCCGAGGTTGCGATCCTGGGGCTGACCCGCACCGAGACCGTGCCGGTCTGGGATGGCGAGGCCTGGCAGCCGGTGCCGATGGTGCCGCTGGACCTCAGCTATGACCATCGGGTCATCAACGGGGCGGATGCCGCGCGGTTCCTGTCGCGCTATGCCGCGCTGCTGGCCGATCCGCGCCGTATGCTGGTCTGAGGGGCGCGGGAATGGCTGACAAACACGCAGAGCTCATCGTCATCGGCGCCGGTCCCGGCGGCTATGCCGCCGCTTTCCGCGCCGCCGATTTGGGGCGCAAGGTGGTGCTGGTGGACCCGCGCCCGCAGCTGGGCGGCGTCTGCCTGAACGAGGGGTGCATCCCCTCCAAGGCGCTGCTGCACGCGGCCGAGGTGATCCGCGAGGCGCATGAGATGGCCGATTGGGGTATTGACCTGGGCACGCCCAGGATCGACCTCGACGCGCTGCGCGCGAAAAAGGACGGCGTTGTCGGGCAATTGACCGGCGGGCTGGGCCAGCTTGCGAAGAAACGCAAGGTGACCACGGTCCAGGGCCGCGCCGAGTTCACTGGCCCGAACGCGCTGGAGATCGACGGCGAGGCGTGGTCCTTCGACCAGGCGATCATCGCCGTTGGCTCGTCGCCCGTGGTCCTGCCCGGCTGGCCCGAGGACGACCGCATCTGGGACAGCACCGCGGCCCTGGAACTGCGCGCGATCCCCAGGCGTCTGGCGATCGTCGGCGGCGGGATCATCGGGCTGGAGATGGCGACGGTCTATTCCGCGCTCGGCTCGGCGGTCACGGTGATCGAACTGGCCGACCAGATCGTGCCGGGGGCCGAGCCGGAGGCGGTCAAGATCCTCTCCGCCGCGCTCGAGGCCCAGGGCTGCGAGATCCGCACGGCGACCGGCGTCGATGCGGTGAAGGCGACCAAGGCGCAGCTGACGCTCACCTGCAGCGGCAAATCGGGCGGAGAGATCAAGGCCGACGCAATCATCCAGTCGGTCGGGCGGCGCGCCAATGGTGGCACGCTCAACGCCGGGGCCGCGGGGGTCGAGGTGGACAAGCGCGGCGAGATCGCCGTGGACGCCCAGTGCCGCACTGCGCAGCCGCATATC